>JAEUUY010000022.1 GCA_016787225.1 Chitinophagales bacterium | reverse complement strand
CTAATAGCAATACATTTAACATTTTTTTGGGCTAATTTCTCAACAATAGACTTAGCTGGCACAGTATTATGGGTTTGAAAAATAATAATATTTGATTCTACTGGTTGAACGTCCGCTACAAATGAATAAGACTTTAAATTCGATGAAATAATTCGAGCTCTTTCATGATCTTCCTTTAACCGCTCAACATGATGATCTAGAGCGTATATACCCGCTGCTGCCAGATAACCAGCCTGTCTCCAGCCTCCACCCATCAATTTTCTATACCTTCTGGTCATTTGTATGAAATTTTTATTCCCTAGCAGCAATGAACCAACTGGACAACCCAAGCCCTTTGATAAGCAAATAGAAATGCTATCAAACACTTTACCATAATCACTAGGTGATTGACTTGACTCCACCAGAGCATTGAATAGTCGAGCGCCATCGAGGTGAAATTTTAAACTTTTTTCCTCACAAACTTTTTTAATCTTAAGAATTTCATCGAAATCATAAATACTTCCACCACCCCTATTTGCAGTATTTTCAAGAGAAACTAACCTTGAAACAGGTTGATGGATATCATTGGGGTTGTTGATAGCATTCAATACTTGTTCAGCATTGATTTGACCACGTTGCCCACTTATTGGCTTCACAGATGCTTGGGCATTGACAGCTATACCGCCTCCTTCATAGATATAAACATGTGATAATGATTCACAAATCACTTCGTCTCCAGCTTGACAATGGGTTCGTATTGCTAATTGATTCGTCATAGTGCCTGAAGGACAGAATATAGCAGACTCCATACCAAAAAGCTCTGCTGCTTTCATTTCTAAGGTATTGACTACCTCATCTTCCCCGAATACATCGTCTCCTACTCTTGCCAGAAACATAGCCTCTAGCATAGCTGGAGTTGGTTTTGTGAAGGTGTCACTTCGTAGTTCAATATATTTAGTCATACCTACGGAAATAGCGCTAGTTCAACGAAAATTAGCCAAGAACTAATACTTATTGTATTTGGTAAAATCATTATGCTCAATCTTATTCAAATCTTCTGCTGTGAGTGTTTTAAAATAGTCAAAGGTTATTTTCAGGCCTTCAGCACGCTTCACTTTTGGTTCCCAGTTTAGAATTTCTCTTGCTTTATCGATATTGGGTTGGCGCTGCATTGGGTCATCTTGAGGAAGTGGTTGATAGACTATCCCTGATTTTGAATCCGTAAGTTTAGTAATTTCTTCCGCAAATTCTTTGATGGTGATTTCATCAGGATTGCCAATATTAATAGGATATACATAATCACTCATGAGTAAGCGATAGATGCCTTCTATCAAATCAGAAACATAACAAAAAGAACGAGTTTGACTGCCATCACCAAAAATAGTCATAGGTTCGCCCCGAAGTGCTTGACCTATAAATGCCGGCAATACACGTCCATCATTGAGACGCATGCGAGGACCATAGGTATTAAATATTCTAACAATCCTTGTTCCCACCCCATGAAAGCGATGATAAGCCATTGTCATAGCTTCTTGAAAACGCTTTGCTTCGTCGTAGACTCCTCGTGGACCTATGGGATTCACATTGCCCCAATAATCTTCCGTCTGTGGGTGTACTAATGGATCGCCATATACTTCGGATGTCGAAGCTATCAACATTCTAGCATTTTTAGCCTTTGCGAGTCCTAGCAAATTATGTGTTCCTAAAGAGCCTACTTTTAAAGTTTGAATAGGTATTTTTAAATAATCTATAGGACTAGCAGGTGAAGCGAAATGCATGATATAATCTAGATGACCTGGTATATGCACATAATTACTCACATCGTGATGGTAAAATACAAAATCTGGATGCGCCATCAGGTGTTCTATATTTTTCATATTGCCTGTGATAAGGTTATCCATTCCTATCACACTATAGCCTCTTTCTATAAAATAATCACAGAGGTGTGAACCCAAAAAACCCGCTGCGCCTGTTATTAAAACTTTTTTCTTTGACATTACTTAATTTTAAAAAAATCAGATATTGGCTTTAATAGTTTTCCTACCAATACTATAATAGTCAAATCCGGTAGATTCCACATCTCTTAAATCAAATACATTTCTACCATCAAATATGGTTCTACCTTTCATTATAGATTTCATTTTATCAAAATCAGGTGTTCGAAATACAGGCCATTCGGTAACAATTACTAAGATATCTGCATCCTCAATCGCTTGATACATGTTGTCTGCATAATCAATTTTATTTCCTATTTTTTTCTCCACATTTGGCATTCCTTCTGGATCATAAGCTACTATATTAGCACCGGCTTCCACTAGTTTATCAATAACATATAGGGCGGGCGCTTCTCGTATATCGTCAGTATTAGGCTTAAAAGATAGTCCCCACATGGCTATTTTCTTTCCTTTCACATCTGCATTTTGAAGAATAGTTTCTACGAATTTTTCCTTTTGTAATGCATTGACATCTATGACAGCATTCAATATTTTAAAATCAAAGCTATTCGAATGAGAAATATGCTGTAATGCCTTAACATCTTTAGGGAAACAAGAACCGCCATAACCCAAGCCAGCATAAAGAAATGCGCCTCCTATTCGATTATCGGTGCCGATTCCTCGTCGAATACTATCTATATCTGCACCCACTTTCTCCGCCAGATTCGCCATTTCGTTCATAAATGAAATCTTTAAAGCGAGAAATGAGTTTGCAGCATATTTTGTCAGTTCAGCAGACTTTTCATCCATGACGAAAATAGGATTACCTTGACGGACAAAAGGCTTATAAAGCTTTGTTATCAGCTCAGTAGCTTTTTCACTGCTACTTCCTATCACTATTCTATCAGGTTTTAGAAAATCTTCTACTGCAAAGCCTTCACGAAGAAATTCAGGATTGGAAACGACATCAACTTTTACCTTACATTTATCATCAAATATTTTTTGAGTCATAGCCGCTGTACCTACAGGCACAGTACTTTTATTAACCACAACCTTATAAGACTGAATAATGCCTGATAAAGTTTCCGCCATTTTCAACACATAACTCAAATCCGCTGAGCCATCTTCACTCTCTGGCGTAGGTAATGCTAAAAAAATAATATCAGAATTATCTACAGCTTGTTTTAAATCAAGCGTAAACTGAATGCGTCCTTCATGAAAATTCCTCTTTAAATAGGTGTCCAATAAAGGTTCAAATATGGGAACCTCTCCGTTATTGAGTTTTTCTACTTTTTCTGCATTATTATCTACACAAATGACATTGACACCTGTCTCAGCAAAACAAACTCCCGAAACTAAGCCTACATATCCTGTTCCAATTACTGCTATATTCAATACTTTATTTTTTTTATCTACAAAATTATATATTTCTTAAGCACTATTCATATCTAAATTCACTTGATAATTCGTGCTTCGACCTTTTCCTTTTGATATTAATATATTTTTGGAAACTAAATCTGCCAAATCCCTAGTAGCAGTAGCTTTTGATACTTTATTAATAGACATATACTTGCTAGCATTCATACCACCGATAAATTCCTGATTATCTATCACCATTTTCTGTATGGCTTTGAGTTGTTTTTTATCTACTATATTCTGTATGGCTTCAAAAAATCGACTCTTTTTGACAACAAATTGAACAGTTTCATTAAACTCAAGTTGCGCTGCAATTACTATTTGACTAAAATAAGCTATCCAAGCATCAATTTTAAGCGTTTGTTGGGCCTTTTTCAATTGAGAGTAATATAACTTCTTATCTGCATCTATACTACTAGAAAGACTCAGGAGTGCAGCATGACCTAAGCCTTGCGATAGTGCCTTTTCAGCCAAGATACGACCTATTCGCCCATTGCCATCTTCATAGGGATGAATGGACTCAAAATAGAGATGCGCTAGCGCTGAACGTACAATTGGATTAGATATTTTATGCTTAGGGTTTGTCCGTGTTCGATTGAACCATTGTATGTAGCGTTTCATCTCCCGAGGGACTTGCTTTGAAGGCGGTGCTTCATAGTGTACGACTTCTCTACCATGTGACCCCGATACTATCTGCATAGGTTCAGTACCGGTTCGCCATTGACCTTTGGTTATTGTCTTAGTATATAGAAAAATATCCTCATGCCATTGGTGCATCATAGTTTCTGTTAGTTCGGCATCAAAATCTTCTCGTGACTGCACTATGGCTTTCGCTATGCCCTCAGAGCGTTTATCTTTGACATTTTTTATATTGATATTGTATCCTAATTTCTTTTTTATAGATGATACGAGGTCTATACGACTCACCATTTCCCCTTCTATTGCAGATGTTTTGAGAGCTTCCTTCACTAATATATTGAGAATAGACTCTTTTTTGTTCTCTGATTGTATAAGGTCAATGGCTCCTTGTCCCAATCCTGCAATGCTGAGAAATTTCTTTTCTGCTAATTCATACAGGCTATCATTCCATATGAAATGAGGCCAATTTTCATCTGTCCAGTGATACATATTGTGAGCCGATTAGCGTATCATATCGGCTCATATTATGGTAGAATATGAGCCGATTATTTTTAATTTTCGCAAATATATTTAATTTCAATTTAATTTCAGTGAAAAACTTGAAAACTCAACAATATTAAGCATTATAAAGATATTATAGATAGCTTTTTGAGCCGATTAGAAATGCTAATCGGCTCATATTTTGCAAAAATATGAGCCGATTAATTTCATATTTCAATCAGTGCATGATATAAAATTTCTACAGGATGACTTGATTTTCGTCTAGTACCATCTTTTATCTGATGGCGGCAGGATGTGCCCGAAGCACAAATTTCTTTCTCTTTATTTTTCCTTACCGATGGAAACAAAACCATTTCACCTATTTTCATACTCAATTCAAAATGCTCATAGCCAAAGCTTCCTGCCATGCCACAGCAACCACTTGGGATTTCACTAGCAGTATAATTCTCTGGGAAATTTAAAATATCGAGGGCATATTGGGTTGAACTCAAAGACTTTTGATGACAATGCCCATGATAAACAATTTCTTTCTTAGCTTCTGTAAATTTCGATTTTAATTCTGGATGCTTGAGAAAATAATCAGACAAAAATTCTTCCATCAAAAATGTCTTTTTCGCAACAAGTTCTAAAGTGGACTTGAGTTCATTAGATATGAGTCTATGATAATCGTCTCGTATTCCCAAAATAGCTGATGGCTCTATGCCAATAAGAGGATATTCATCGTCTGTTATATATTTTACTTGCGAAATAAATTCATTTACATTTTTCTTAGCTTCTTCTAAAAAACCTTTAGAAATTAGACTGCGAGAGCTATCTAAAAATGGCAAAACTTCTACTTTCAGCCCCATAGCAGTAAGCAGCAGGTAGGTTTTTTTTCCTATTTCTGCATCTAAATAATTCGTAAATTCATCTACGTATAAATAGACTTTATCTTTAGAATCTTGACTTTTCAATGGCAACTTTCCATACCATTTTTCAAAACTTGAATTAGCATATCTAGGTAAACTTCTTCTCTGATCTATACCTGAAAAATACTTTATCGTATGAGAAATGACAGGCAGTGACTGGGCTATATTGGTGAAGAAGGCAAAAGGTGAGACTAGTTTGGATATCTTATAAAAACTAGCGGTTGATTTTTCTATCTTGGTCAGTGGATTTGACTTATGATATTGGTATAGGAATTCAGACTTCAACGCAGCCATATCAACAGAGCTAGGACACTCACTGATACAAGCCTTACAGCTCAGACATAATTTCAATACATCGTATATCTCTTGATGATTTAGCCCTTGGATAGAATCTTGATGCGTCAAAAACTCTCTCAACATATTGGCTCTGGCCCTCGTAGAATGTTCTTCCTCGCCAGTAGCTTGATAGCTAGGACAAAGAGTGCCGCCAATGATACTTGTCTTTCTACAATCACCTGAACCGCTGCACTTCTCAGCGGCTTTGATCAGGCTTCCTTCTTTCTCAAAACTAAACATAGTTTGGATAGCATCTGCCCTAGTATTGTAATCTTCTCTCAAATTAGTGTCCATGGGCGGAGCATCTACTATTTTTCCAGGGTTGAAAATGTTATGAACGTCCCACGTTTTTTTAATTCTTCGCAGCAATTCATAATTTCTCTGTCCCAAAGCAATAGGAATAAACTCTGCCCGAACCAGTCCATCACCATGTTCACCACTCAAGGATCCATTATATTTTTTCACTAAATGAGCTGAAGACTCTGCGATAGCTCTAAATTTTTTTCTTCCTTCTTCTGTTTTAAGATTGACCTTGGGTCTAGTGTGCAATTCCCCAGCACCAGCATGTGCATAGAAAACACTGGTCGTACCTAGGTCGTGTATCATTTGATTAAAATCTCGTATGTAATCAGGTAAATCCTCTATATGCACAGCGGTATCTTCGACGAACTCGACGGGTCGCTCTTCGCCTTTCATATTTTGCAATACACCTAAGCCTGCTGCTCTCAATTGTAGTGCTTTTTTAATATCATTGCCATATAAAACGGAATGACAAATAGCGAGGGAATTCAACTGCTCCTTCATAGCTGTTATCTGCTCCTCTAGTGTCTTATCCGTTTTTTCCTCCACTTCTATCATCAATATAGCAGCAGGATCTCCTTGGATAAAAAAACGATTTTTTGCCTGCACTAGATTGTCTTTAGTACAATCCAATATCGCTTTATCCATCAGTTCGCACTGATTTGGGTGGAGTTTCATAGCCTCTACCGCCGCTTGAAGACTTGCCTCTAGGCTGTCAAAGTGCGAACAAATTAAGGCAATTTTAACTGTAGGAGCATCTACGAGTTTGAGTTTTATCTCGCTAAATAGCATGAGCGTTCCTTCACTGCCACAAAGCATTTTGGAAAAATTGAATGGCTCATAACCTCGATGAAAAGGCTCAGTATTTAATAGAAAGTCTAGTGCATATCCCGTATTTCTTCTGGAGACTCCTACTTTTGGATATTCTTTGTCAATCTCAGCCTGCGTAACAGGGTGATTTAGTTCAAATGCAATTTGACGGTAGATACTACTTTCAAGACTAGTTCCATGACACTTACTTCGAAATTCATGGGTACTTAAATCTTTAAATTCTACTTCGCTCGCATCGCTCAAATAGCCTTTGATCGATATCACATTCTCTCTCGTAGTGCCGTATTTAATGGAAAAAGATCCACTCGAATTGTTCCCTACCATACCACCAATCATGGCTCTATTGGAGGTGGAAGTGTTGGGTCCGAAATGTAAGTGATATGGTTTAAGTGCTATATTCAATTCGTCACGCACCACCCCTGGTTGCACGATAGCATATTTCTCTTCTGGATTTATTTCCAGAATTTTATTCATATATCGCGATACATCGACTACTATCCCTTCGCCTACACACTGACCCCCTAGCGAAGTTCCGGCAGTTCGAGGGATGATGGAGGTCTTGTTATTATTGCAAAATAAGACTATGTTTTTGAGGTCTTGATTCGTTTTAGGATAAACCACAGCTAATGGGAGTTTGCGATATAGCGAGGCGTCGGTCGAATACAAAATTCGCATTTTATCATCTGTAAAAATATCCCCATCGAAGTAAGCTCGAAATTTATTTAACTTACGAAGAATTAAATTTTGATTGTCGTCCATTTAAATTAGTTCATATTTATTGCCTGGCAAGGTGTTTATCATACCCTGCAATTCCAATTCCAATAAGGTTTCTACCAGCTGACCATGTTCCAAGTTGAATTGAAACAATAATTTTTCTAATTCTATTTTTGGTGTTTTTCGAATGACATCTAAAACATTTTTCTGCATAGCAGTTCCTTCAAAATCCAATTCTAAAGTCTTTGGGATTTTTTTATTGGTATGTGTATTCCATGACATTGCTTCTATCAAGTCCTTAGGGGTATTCACCAGACTGGCTAGATTTCTTTGTATCAAATCATTGCACCCTCTCGATTGAGCATCCGATATTCTACCGGGCAGTGCAAATACATCTTTGCCGTAATCATTTGCGAGAAGTGCCGTAATCACCGAACCTCCTTTGATATCCGTCTCTACTACGAGTATGGCGTCACAGAGACCAGCTATCAATCTATTTCTTCTCGGAAAAACCCCCTGTGATGTTTTACTCTGCGATGAGGTTTCTGTTATCCAGCCACCTTCTGCTTCCAAAATTGATTTGGCTAGATTCGTATTCTGTGCAGGGTAAATTTTCTCTAAACTCAGACCCATAACTGCTAAAGTAGGGATATTGCTTTTGACGCAGAGTGCATGAGCCTTCTGGTCTATACCAAGTGCTAATCCACTAATAACAGCTAAATTCTTGACCTCTTTCAGTTCTGCATAAAACTGTTCTAAAAACTTATGACCATATTCTGTCGATTTTCGTGTCCCCACGATAGCTAGACTTCGCTTTATTTTAGGGAAAATATTTCCTTTTTTATAAAGTACGAGAGGCTTATCCTCGATAAGGTTCAATCTCACAGGGTAATTTTCATTCTGAAAAGTGATAATATCGATATTGTTTTTTTGACAAAACTTTGTTTCAATATCAATTTCTGCAAATGAAGATTTATCTAATATTTGCTTTATCACTTCATCACTTAGCGCTGATAAAGTATTTTTTAATTCTCTACGATTTGCCTTAAAAATATTTTCTGCATTTTCAAAACTTCTCAAAAGAGCATTCGCCTTGATAGGTCCTAGACCATCAATAGCCTGCAGTGCCATGAGGTAAAAGTCTTCCTGAGATAGTTGCATAAGGTTCAAAAATAGGTTATTTTGAAGATTTGGGTTACTGGAAAAAGTGAGTTTAAACTTAATTTACAATTTGTAATGACAAAATCCCCTTAACTTTGTTCGAGATGAATATAGGAATAGTGTGTTATCCTACCTACGGAGGTAGCGGTGTGGTGGCTACTGAGCTAGGTAAAGGTCTGGCTTTGCGCGGACATTCTGTGCATTTCATTACCTACAAGCAGCCCTTTCGTTTGGATAGTTTTCATCCCAATATTAGTTATCATGAAGTCAGTTTTGAGAACTATGCCCTTTTTCAATACCCACCTTATGAGACCGCTTTAGCTTCTCGTATGGTCGATGTCGTTCAGTTTGAAAAATTAGATATTTTACATGTACATTATGCCATACCGCACGCTTCGGCAGCCTACCTTGCTCAAAGTATTTTGAGAGATAAGGGTATAAATATTCCATTTGTCACCACACTTCATGGTACAGATATTACACTGGTAGGAAAAGATAAATCCTTCTTGCCAGTAGTAGAATTTTCGATCAATAAATCTGACGGAGTAACTGCGGTATCACATTCTCTCAAAAAAGACACTCTGGAATCTTTTGATATCAAGAATGAAATAGAAGTTATACATAATTTCATCAATCTACAACGATTTTCCAAGCTAGAAAAACCCCATTTCCGAAAACTGGTAGCGCAAGACCATGAGCGCATTTTGATTCATATTTCTAATTTTAGAAAAGTGAAGCGTACTGAAGATGTGGTAAGGATGTTTGAAATTTTAGTAAAAAAAATACCTAGCAAACTGCTCATGGTAGGTGATGGTCCTGAAAGACAGCAATGTGAGGAATTGTGCAGAGAGTTAAGAATATGTGATAATGTAAAATTTCTAGGCAAACAAGAGGCTGTAGAAGAGTTGTTTGCTATCAGCGATCTCATGGTACTGCCCAGTCAATCGGAAAGTTTCGGACTCGCTGCATTAGAGGCTATGGCGTGTCATGTCCCAGTGCTTTCTAGCAATGCCGGTGGACTTCCAGAGCTAGTAAAAGACGGAGAAAATGGTTTTATGCGTGCGGTGGGCGATATTCAAGCCATGTCACTTGCAGCAGAGAAAATTTTATCTGATGACACTATTCTGAAACGATTTAAAGACACAGCATATCAGACAGCTAAACGATTCGATATCGAAGTGATACTACCACAATACGAAAATTTATACCAAAAAATAATGGCAAAATGAAGAAAGTACTCGTCACTGGTGGCACGGGCTACATAGGTTCACATACGGTAGTAGATTTACTGGAGAATGGCTATGACGTCATTGTAGTGGACAATCTGAGCAGGTCCAAAGAAGAGGTGCTACTAGGAATAGAAAAAACAACAGGCAAAAAGCCGAGCTTCTATAATGTGGACTTGTGTGATAAAGTGGCTTTAGAACAAGTGTTTCAAGCAGAAAAAAATATTGAAGGAATTATTCATTTCGCTGCTTATAAATACGTAGATGAAAGTGTGAAAGAACCTTTGCTGTATTATAGAAATAATGTGGAAGGCTTATTAAATTTATTAGAATGTGTCAAAAAGTATAAGGTTGCTAATTTTGTATTCAGCTCTAGCTGCTCGGTCTATGGCAATATAGACTCACTGCCAGTATCGGAAACCACCAAGCTCAATCCAGCACAGAGTCCCTACGCCTCTACCAAAGTGGTAGGCGAACTCATGCTAGAAGATGTAAAACTTGAAATACCTGCCAACTTTATATCCCTGCGTTACTTCAATCCAGTTGGGGCTCACACAGCAGGATTTATAGGAGAAAATCCTGCAGTAATACCAAATAATCTCGTGCCGAGAATTACAGGTACTGCCATAGGAAAATTTGAAAAGCTGATGATATTTGGCAATCAGTTGCCGACTAGGGATGGGAGTTGTATTCGAGACTATATTCATGTGATGGACGTAGCTGAGGCACATACTGCTGCCCTGAAATATTTATCTAAATTAAATACTATACATACTCATGAAATCATCAACGTAGGTTCTGGTGAAGGGGTTTCCGTTCTAGAACTTGTAGCAGCTTTCGAAAAAGCTACTGGCATACATCTCAATAAAGAAATAGCACCACCGAGAGAAGGCGATGTCATTGCGGTATATTCAGACACTCAGAAATCCTCTAAAGTCCTAAACTGGCAGACTAAAAGAAGTATTGAAGAAATGATGATTACTGCCTGGGAATGGGAGAAAAAGAATCATGTCTAACTATGAAAATCCAACTTAAACGTATCATGAATATCATTTAAGATAGGATATTTCTTCGCCAAGTCTTCAAATGCTTGACGTTTACTAACATCTTCGACTTGATTCGATGTATCTACGATACATTTAAAGTGTGCTAAATCGCCTGAAATTTCGGTATAAATCTTCTTAAGATTTGGGAAAGTAGCTTCTACCATTTTAGCTAAACTCTCACTTTCTAAATGAAGAATGAAAGTCTCGTTTTCGATTTCTGGTCTTAGAGCTTTAAGCATTTGTTTTTCTGACAGAGTACCATCAAATCGCTCAACTATTTGAGTCCATAAATCAGAATTCAATATAGGTTTGTACTCGGGTTTTTTACTCGGTTCTTGTTTGAGATTTTGATCTACCTTGTTCAGAATATCATCTAGCTTGATTCCAAACTGACTGTTGTTCGGCGTGCTTGGTTGCTGTGGAGCTGGAATCTCTTTTCTTTCGGATTTTATAGCTGGGGTAGCTAATCCGTCAGATTTTTTTTTTTCGCCTAGCTCTGTCCAACTAGAATTCATTAATTTTCTAAGATAACTCATTTTCAAAAGAGCGAGCTCGACCACCAATCTCCGATTTCTAGTCGTTTTCATCTGTACCTCACATTCCGATATGACTTGGAGTAGATTGAGCATATAGGCCTCATCCAGTTCTTTGCCTTGTGCTACAAATTGGGCCTTTACCTCAGCATTGTATTCTAACAAGGATAAGGTAGATTCTTTCTTAGCAACCCATAAATTACGTATATGCTCAGCCAATCCAGAAAGAAAGGTGTCGAGGTCAAAGCCATTGGTCAGTACATCATTTAGCAATAATAAAACTGTATCGCTCTGCTCCTTCACTATGTTATCGATAAACTGAAAATATACTACATAATCAAGTATGTTTAGACTCTTGATAACTGTATCATACACTAGCTTCTGCCCATTCATACTTACCAAGCGGTCAAACATAGATAGAGCGTCTCGCAAGCCTCCATCGGCTTTCTGTGCTATAAGATTGAGAGAGTTGTCATCTGCTTCTATATTCTCTTTGCCAGCTATTTTATGCAGATGATTTTGGATATCTCCGATTGATATTCGCTTAAAATCATAAATCTGACAACGGGAAAGTATGGTAGGGAGAATTTTGTGCTTTTCTGTCGTAGCCAAGATAAATTTAGCATAACTAGGTGGTTCCTCTAGGGTTTTGAGAAAAGCATTAAATGCTGATGCGGAAAGCATGTGGACCTCGTCTATGATGAAGACCTTGTACTCTGCATTTTGGGGTGCATATTGTACCTGTTCGATTAATTCTCTGATATCATCAACCGAGTTCTTACTAGCAGCATCGAGCTCTATAATATTGAATGAAGCGTTACGGTTAAAAGAAAGGCAGGCATCGCATTGATTACATGCCTCTCCATCAGGTTGTAATTCTTTACAATTTATTGTTTTAGCAAAAATTCTGGCTATCGTTGTTTTACCTATACCACGTGATCCAGTAAATAAGAAAGAATGAGCGAGTTGCTTATTGCGAATAGCATTCTTGAGCGTCTGGGTAGTCGCTTCCTGACCTACCACCTCGTCAAATCTTTGGGGGCGGTACTTTCGGGCTGATACTATAAATGCTTCGCTCAATTCTTTAAAACGTTATTACATCTTATATCTTTTCACTTCTTGAATATAATCATTCATTAATCCAAAAGTGGGATTCTTCGGTGTAAATGTTCTAATAACACCAACACACTTAGCATAAAATTGTGTACCCCCGTCAGTAATAGTTGAAGAAACAACAGCTCCATTCATTTTCATCTCTACTTTTAACTTCATATTAACCTCGATAACATCATTAAACTTTAACCCATTCGATAAGGTATAACTTGAATGTTGTTTAACTATTTTCAACGTATAGGAATTCACGGCTTCGATGCCAGAATTTGATATAACAAATTGACCACCTTGCCATTCTTCATTTACCTTTTTTGTTTCATCCAGAATGATCAATTCAAATTTGGTAGGTGAAGTATATGAGTAAGAAATAAGTTTACCTCCATCACGTCTTAAAAAACCTCTTGTATTACCTACACTTGGCTGTGAACTATTTAATATTGTATACTTTTTTCCATCAACTGTGGTATCTGTTCCCGGAAAGCTACCATATATAGTATCTGAGCTTGACCCATTTACCGAGAATGTATAATTAGAATTTTTGAACATCGGATAGAAGGTACCACACCCCGTAGGCTGCGTATTTACGGCTGCATTGGGACTATTGGGAGAATTTGTCGTAGGGAATGGCCCAGAATTCACTCCACCACTTCCTGTGCTATTATCATCTTTGGAGCATGAGCCTAGTAAAAAAGCGAAGGTTGTAATTACAAGTAAGTTTAAAATTTGATTTTTCATTGTTTTTAATTATTTTGATTTTAAGTGAGCAAATTTAGCAATTATTGCCAAATGGTAATTTTAAAAGTGAAAAGTGTTATGATTTATCTATCCGCAGCATTTTAATAAAAGTATTTGTTAACGCCTCACCAACACAAAGCCAATCTCAATTGAATTTGTAAATCAATCTAATGGAGTCAATTTTCTTAAGACTTATCTACAACTTCTCAGTTACTTCTTAAAAACAAAATATACCGAAAGTACTAAAAAAAATAACCCGATAGCGTGATTCCATCTCAAAGATTCTGATTTAAAAAACACAACAGAAAACACCACGAAAATCAACAAGGTCAATACCTCTTGTAAAACTTTTAACTCAAGTAAGCTAAATGGTCCACCATTTCCCTGATATCCCATCTTATTGGCGGGCACTTGAAAGCAGTATTCAAAAAATGCAATTCCCCAGCTAAACAATATGATAGAGAAAATACCCAATCGCTGAAACCATGTCCACTCTGCCAGCTTTAAATGCCCATACCAAGCTAAGGTCATAAAAATATTGTAGCAAGTAAGTAAGAATATCGTAAGGAGAGATTTTGACATGTATTTAAACAATAAAACACAAATTTAACTAGAGAAATTTTATTAGTTCTAAATTTGACAAAAACTAAAGTCATGCGAAAAATTGGACTAAGTATCGGTATTATTGGTGCTTTAGGTGTATTGATTGGAGCTTTTGGGGCACATGGTGTCAAAGGTAAAATCAGTGATCAGCATTATAACTCCTACAGAGTAGGCGTTGAGTATTTGTTCTTTCATCTTGCACCTCTATTATACATTGTGACACAGACATATAACAAGGTATTACAGAAAGCTGCATTATTATTTATATTCGGTATCCTATTTTTTACAGGCTCGAATGTCCTCATGACTACCGAGGCTATTCACCACATCAATTTTCATTTCCTTTGGCCAGTGACTCCGCTAGGGGGAATTCTTTTTGTGATCGGGTGGCTGTCCATGTCGTATCATTTTTATCAAAAAACCGATTGAGAAATTTTGTCTATTTGATATTTTTATGCTGGGCCAATTCGTATTGGTCTCAAATAAAACTAAGTATATACGATAGCTCACTTCAAATACCACTTGTTGGGGCCTCCGTACTTATATCGCCGCAAAATAATATTTGTTATAGTCAACTTGACGGAACCGCAATACTGCCAAGTAATTTACTAGCTACAGATAGTATTGTGATATCATCCTTAGGGTATGAACGTAAGGTTTTTCTGGCGGTACACTTGCCTACAAAGGTGCTTTTATCTCCTAAAAAATATATACTCCCATCTACCACTATTCGTCCTATAGCCCCCCGAGACTATATACAAAGAGCCTTCGATAGTTTTCATGCCAATCATTTAAGCAAGTCATTTAGTCAATCGGTTTTTTATCGCGAAGAGTTTATCGTCAATGATCAATATGCTCGATTTCAAGAAATGGATTTGGAGGTTTATCAATTTCCTAAGAAAGATGATAGTCGCCCTTACTATATTTCTGGTTCATTTCCGAAGGTCAAACAATTCTATAAAAAAGATGATACTATACTTATGAATGACATAAAATATTCCTTAGGAAAAATAGTAGGGAAAAAATTGAATTTTAATTATCTCACAGGTTATAGCTATATAAAGGGTGTGAATATGCTCAATTTCATTTTCACACAACTTTTGGAAAGCAAAGACATTCAGTATAAATTATTGGGCATAGAAAATATAAAAGGACATAATGCACTGCATATTCAGGGGAAATATTTCAAGGATAACATCAACTACACCAATATCGATGTATACTTAGAAGAAAATTCCTATGCCGTCCTCCATGTAGCTATCACCGCCAATGATGAAAATTTGACAAAGCAGTTTCTTGATTTTAAGACCCGTACTTTATTGTGGCTTGTTGGTATAAAAATAGATGTCAAAAAATATTATTCTAAACTGCAATTTACTAAATCGAGAGAAGGCTTGTGGGTTGTAGAAGATTTCTTATTGATGCTACCAGTGACTATTAGAAAAAAGAAAACTTTGGATATGTATGTCAATATTGGCTACCGCATGAATCCCCTACTGAATATGTCTGCCAAGCCTCTTGGCTATAGTGTGTATCAAGAAAATCAACACCTTTTTGATAGTCAAAAAATACATAAGCGATTTTCTGAAAAACTAGGCTACAGCATACCACTACTACCTGCTCAAATAGACCGTTTGGATCGAATGCGCTAATTTAGGAAATTCCTTAAAATAGCACCTGCACTTTCAGCTATGATAGACCCAGGTCCAAAGATGAACTGAACGCCGTCTTTATACAAATTGTCATAATCCTGTTGCGGTATTACTCCACCTGCTACGATCATGATATCGCCCCGCTCGTAGCTATTCAGTTCTTCTTTGAGTGTCTTAATTAAAGATTTGTGACCCCCTGCAAGAGAAGAAACGCCAACTATGTGCACGTCATTTTCAACAGCTTGTTTAGCGATCTCTTGTGGAGTTTGAAACATAGGACTGATATCGACATCAAAACCTAAGTCAGCGAACGCAGTCGCTATCACTTTAGCGCCCCTATCATGACCATCCTGACCCATTTTTGCTATCAGAATACGTGGACGACGACCGAATTTATCTGCAAACTGTTGGCTGAGAATAGTCGCCTCTTGAAACAATTTATTATCCTTCATTTCTTTAGAAAATACGCCTGAAATTAAATTTTGTTTGGCATGATAGCGACCAAATACATTTTCCAAAGCATCTGATATTTCACCTAAAGTGGCACGCTCCCTTGCAGCCTCAACTGCACATTCCAAAATATTGATAGAAGAGTCAGTAGCAGCCATTGTGATTTTTTGCAGGCAGGCTAGCACCTTTTCTTCATTGCGCTCTGCTTTTATCTTCTTTAATCGTTTTTTTTGTTTAGACAATACTTCCATATTGTCAATAGACAATACTTCTATATTAGACTCTTCGGTAGTCTTATATTTATTGACTCCAACTATAGTATCAGTACCTCCATCAATTTTTGCCTGACGCTTAGCGGCAGATTCTTCAATTCTCATTTTAGGTATTCCTTTTTCTATAGCAGCCGTCATACCGCCGTTTTCGGTGATTTCTTGAATCGGTATTCTCGCTTTTTGTATCAACTGATCGGTCAAGTATTCCACATAATGAGACCCAGCCCATGGATCTATCGCTTTGCAGATATTCGTATTTTTTTGAATATGTATCTGCGTATTGCGAGCAATAGCCGCAGAGAAATCAGTAGGCAGAGCAATGGCTTCATCCAAGGCATTGGTGTGCAGTGATTGAGTACCTCCAAAAGCTGCCGACATAGCTTCAATCGTGGTGCGAGCCACATTGTTATAGGGGTCTTGTTCTGTAAGACTCCAACCACTCGTCTGACAATGCGCCCTCAGAGCTAGCGATTTAGGATTTTTAGGTTGAAATTGATTAACTATTTCTGCCCATAGTACACGTCCTGCTCGCATCTTAGCTATCTCCATAAAATGATTCATTCCTATCCCCCAGAAGAACGATAGTCGTGGTGCAAAATCATCAATAGCCAGTCCACTCTCCACACCTAGTTTGAGATATTCCAAACCATCTGCCAAGGTATAGGCTAGTTCTATATCTGCGCTCGCCCCAGCCTCTTGAATATGATAGCCAGAAATAGATATAGAATTGAATTTTGGCATTTTCTTCGAGGTATATTGAAAAATATCAGCTATCAAGCGCATAGACGGTTTAGGAGGATAGATATAGGTATTACGTACCATAAACTCCTTGAGTATATCATTCTGAATAGTACCTGAAAGCTTGTCAGGACTTACACCTTGCTCTTCAGCTGCTACAATATAAAAAGCCATAATAGGAATGACAGCACCATTCATGGTCATAGAAACGGACATCTCATCCAATGGGATTTGATCGAATAAAATTTTCATATCCTCAACCGAATCGATAGCCACACCTGCCATGCCTACATCGCCAATAACGCGCGGATGATCACTATCATAGCCTCTATGGGTAGCTAAGTCAAAAGCAACAGACAATCCTTTCTGACCAGATGCTAGATTTTTTCGGTAAAAGGCATTCGACTTTTCTGCGGTAGAAAATCCTGCATACTGACGAATCGTCCAAGGTTTGTTGATGTACATCGATGCATAAGGACCCCTCAAAAAAGGCGGCTGACCGCAGCTATAGCCAATGTGTTCTAAATTTTCTGAATCTTGAGCTGTATAACCAGATTTGACATCTATTCCTTCTACAAATTTATAGACAGATTTTTCTATCTTTTCTGCACTGCGGTATAGTTCTTCAAATGAATATGACATAGTTATTTTTTAAATCCAATTTTAGTTCTTTCTTTTTGTTTTACTTCGTTTTTGTCCTTGTCTAGCAGATAATTTATAGCTTTATAAATATCTGGAAATTTATCCTCAAGAATTTTTAGTCGCTCACTCAGTTCTTTGTAGGTCAAGGCTAATGTGCGAATAAGAACGAAAGCTCTCATTATACTGATATTGACCTCGATGGCTTTGTCAGAGTTTAGGATTCCGCTGAGCATGGCCAAGCCTTGTTCGGTAAAGGCATAGGGGATAGCTGCCTTTGGTCTCTTGGAGCTAGATGTCATCACAATTTGTGACGACATTGCTTCCCATTCTTGGGTAGTAAATTGAAACATAAAATCAGATGGAAATCGTTTTAAATTCCTCTTTACGGATTGATTTAAAGCACGCGTCTCTACTTCATACATGGCAGCTAAGTCATAATCAAGCATGACTCTCTGCTGCCGAATGGTATAGATTTTATTTTGAATTTGTATCAAATCCATTCTACTCCTCATTCGAATATTAACTTTTGCACCACATCTTTGTACTTCAAAATATATAAACCCCTAGGCAAATGGAGGATGGAGACAGAATTAGAATTTTCTATTTCTAAGGATATTCTATTCCCTAGCAAATTATAAAGAGAAATGTCATTTAAGTTGATTTCTTCATTAAAATAAAGCACAGACTTTACAGGATTTTCCAATATTAAACTAGCTTGATTTTTAGTCTGTATATTTCCTGTAGCTTGATCGCATTTCATTACCTTGTATAGAAATTTTCTCAAATTTTCTAATGTCGTATTTAATAATCCAAGGCCTGTAAGAATATTAGGGTCGGCGAAAGCAGGATGATTTGTGGAACTAAATGAATCTAAAACATAATAATTTCCCTTTTCTTTCATGCGTTGTGCTATATTAAAGCTGCCATGCATAAAGGTTTTAGACTGGCCATTTAGTGGGTATCCTGAACGAAATGGAACCGTAGCGTCTCCGTTAGCATGATTAAGATAAATGGGAAGATCATTGGCTACAATATGGGCGGTATCTAGTATAGCTCCTGCAAAATTAAATATCCCTTTGACCTGGGAACTTTGTGACAGGTTATTGGTAGAGCCTTCCCAGCCGCCCAGAGAATTGATAGCGGTTTTGACAGAATCTGATAGTTCATTGAACTGCGAATATCCTAAAGTCAGCGCCGTAACTCCTCCTGCTGAGGTTCCACCAATAAACATCATAGTACTATCTATACCGAAATCCGCTGATTTTGATTTTAAAAAACGTACGGCAGCCTTAGCATCTTGCACGGCTCGAATTACCGAACCATTTTCACCATTGGCGGTCATGTTTGCTTGATTGTCTAGTCTATAATCTATACTTGCGCACACAAAGCCACGTTGTGCTAGACTGCTAGCAAAAAAGGTCAATTCTGGAGAAGTGCGGGTCCCCGAAACAAATGCCCCTCCAAAACAAAAGACTATACAAGGTCTATTTTTAAATAAGTCTCCGGAAGGGGTAGTATCACCTATGGGCGTATATAAATCAAGATTTAATTTTTGATTGGCACCAGTGTATGTTATATTCTCTCCAAACTGATAGGTAGTCGTTTTGACATTTGGAAAGATAGCGGCATTATAGCGATTGCCGCATTGAGTAATCCCATTCGAACTCATTAACATTAGGAAAAAAAAGCTGAGAAAGCGCATTGGTGTTTTTTTTAATTGAACAAAGATAAATTAAAATAATTGCTGGATTTTAATAAATTTAGCATAAATTCGCCCTACTTAAACATTAAATTTTATGAATAGAAAGGGGTTAGTTAGTAGAATTAAGTCGAAGATTATCGAAAAAATGAGTCAGCGTGGATTAACGCAAACTACCTTAGCACAAAAAATAGACACCAGCCAGCAAGCATTAAATAAACTACTCAATCAAAGTGATGACATATCAATATCAAAAATGGAAAAAATAGCTGAAGCCCTCGACATTAAATTCAATGAACTACTACCATTGAATATTAATCAAAACAATAATGATGGTTCTAAAGAGAACTATCAGACCATAAATATTAATGAGAAAGATGTTTTAAATCAAATTTTAGAAAATCAAAAACTGCTGATAGAACTGACCAAGCAAGTCATAGAGCGCGATTCTCTGAGGAAGTAATTAAAAACAACTTTAAGTTGTAGTGATTACAACCTCATAATTTGTGCTTGTTGTGGCAATACATTTTCTTTGCACGTAAATTTAAAATTTACAAATTATGAGGAAAGTAAAAGTAACATGCGTCTTGATTGCGTTAATTTATACAATTAATAGTAATGCCCAATGGAACCCTTTAGGTCCAACAACTACCAATTCTGATATAAATATAGGGGGCACTCAATTTGGGAGAATGCACATTAGATATAATATACAGCCACCAATGATGATGAGCGAAAGTAATCCAAGTAATGGTCACCAAAACGTACTAAGCCTGAGTAAAGAACTCGGAACTTCACTTGGCAGTGGAGGTTGGCAAAGTCCAGCGGTAACAATTACATCTATCCCAACTTGGGGGTTCGCAATAGACAACGATGATAGAAGGTTACGATTTACATATACAGACTTAATCAATCAACCCTCTACCAACTGGATATGGAATGGTTCAACCGCAGTTCAAATTACCTCATGGCCTAATGTGAGAGAGGTATTTAGTATTAATACTGACAAAGTAGAATCATTCTCTAATATGTTTGTTTCTAGATGGCTTGGAAATGGAGGCAATCTAACAATAGAAGGAGAATTTCGTGTAAGAGATATAAATGGTAAGAATCAGTTTTTAGTTGATAACACGGGGTTTGTTAGGGCTAGAGAAATTAAGGTCGATATGCAAGTAATCCCTGACTATGTATTTAAATCTGGCTATAAACTTATGACTCTCAGAGATCTAGAAAAATATATTGCAATTCATAAACACTTGCCAAATATAAAAGGGGAAAATGAGTTTAATGAAAAGGAAGGAATTGGTCTAGGCGAAATGAATATGAAGCTATTAGAGAAGGTAGAAGAGTTAACCCTATATATTATACAGCAGCAAAAAGAAATTGACGAGATTAAAAAATCATTGATCAATGTGAAAAATCAATAAGATATGAAAGGTTTACTAATTGCATTGTTTATAATATATGGAACATCTATAAAGGCTCAGCTGATCAGTATTGAATACAAATTTCATGAAGATGTTACAGAAATTACAGAAGAGAACTATGGAGAAAAACTCGATCGGCTTCTTAAGCTTGATAGCTTTCTGAGCTTTGAAATTGATCAAAGTCGAAGCGAAATTGATGAATTGGGGTTTAAGCATATAACTTTAACTCAGACGTATAAATCAATTCCAATCGAATATTCTATTCTTAAACTCCATTTCAAAAATAATAAGTTATATTATTTAAATGGCGAGATTTGCCAGAAAGTAAAACAGGAACAGAAAGCGAAGATTAAAAAAGAGGAGGCTCTAAAATTAGCGTTAAAATATTTTGATTCATCTATTTTTAAGTTAAATGAATATGCTACTAACGATAAGGGCAATGCCTCACGATATAATTCTTTTGATGGTGATGTAGTTTACTTTAATAGTAAGGTAGACTCAGTATCTTCTAATTCCATTTTAGCTTATAAATTTGACGTTTATATACCTGAAATCGATGATCGATATTGGATATTTATTTCTGCTGAAAACGGTACAGTTTTGAATTCCATTTCACAATCCTGCAATGCATGGGCAGAAACAATTTATAGTGGTAATCAAATAATAATAACTTCTCAGTTACCCAGTACATCACCTCCATGGGCTTTGTTAGGGTATCACAATATAAACTGCAAAATTAACACAACATTAAACTTTGGAGCAAATGTATTAGACAGTGATAATAACTGGACTGCTGCCGATTGTATACCTAATCCAACGATTAATATGTATCAACCAAAACAATTTATGTTTGATGTTCACTGGGGCTCAATGGTCTATTATGACTATTTTAAAGTGCGACATAACCGACTAAGTATTGATAACAATGATGGTGAATTACTAGCTTGGGTGCAAGGCAGCATAGATAATGCTAAATGGAATGGGACACATATTAATATCGGTGGAGGATTTGCAAATAACCCCTATTCTACAATTGACATAGTTGCGCATGAGTGGGCTCATGGAATGAATAGTAAAACTTGTAAATTGATTACTACTGGTGAATCTGGTACCATAAATGAGAGTTTAAGTGATATCTGGGGAGCATGTGTAGAAGAGTACTCCGATAGAAACTACCCAATACCTCTTAATTTAAAAAGAAACACATGGCTAGTGGGCGAGGGAGTGCCGAAGACTCGTCCATCAATTCGAAGTATGAACAACCCCAATGCAGAATTACACCCTGATACTTATAATGGAACCTTTTGGTATCAAGGGACAGATGAAGATAAAAGAGTACATATTAATAATGGTGTAATGAATTTCTGGTTTTACCTAATTTCTATGGGTGGAAGCGGGACTAATGATCATGGTAATAGTTATAATGTACAGAGAATTTATATGTCCAAAGCTGAAAAAATACTCTATAGGGCTCAAACAAAGTACTTTACAAGTACGACTGGTTTTTTACAAGCCAGACAACTAACAATTCAAGCAGCAAAGGATCTTTATGGTATATGTTCCCCAGAAGTAAAGAGTGTAATAGATGCTTGGTATGCAGTTGGTGTAGGAAATTCACTAATCGGCGGCAATTCAATTTATATAACAGATCCAGTAACATATAATAATTCAGATTATAAGTATGCCTATTATTTAGTGGATGCAAGTAATATTATTGAGGACAATACTTGGGTGACTTATGAATCAACAAATTATGTAACATTGTCAGATGGATTTCATGCTTTTAGGGAGTCGGACTTTTCTGCACGTATAGTGCCATGCAATAGTTCAAATGGTGGAATGAAAGTATCTGCTGTATCTGATAATCTTATTCCTGAGCCGGTAGAAAAATCAAGCGTTGATAATATTAAGTTTTATCCTAATCCAGTTCATAACTTAGCTACCTTAGAGCTAAATATTAAAAACGAAGAAGTATATATTCAGTGCATTAATATGTTAGGACAGATAGTCTATGAATCAGTTATAACAAACAATTTAAACACCTTAGACTTATCAGGTTTAAAAAATGGACAATATTTGCTAAGGGTTAGTTATAATAAACAATCGAAGGTTTTTAACATCAGAAAAATTTAATATATGAAAGGAGTGCTAGTAGGAATGTGTTTAATTCTATTTACATGTGGTAAAAAAGAAGATCCTGTAATTTTGTATTGCGGTGTGAAAGATCCTGTGAATGAACTAGAATGGCTTAGAATAGCCATAAAAGATAGAAAAACGTCTAGTGATAGTATTCTTGTCCAAAAAATGGAAATGCCAAGTATAGCGGAGAAAGGATTTTTATTTCAATTTGAAGCAAAAGGATTTGGAGGTTCTTTGCCACATCAGAAATATTATTATTCATGTGGGGGCACATTGATTTGTTATAATCTTGGTGGAGTAACTGGAACGAATTGTGGGAATAAGCTTAATGATATAAAGCTGGGGGATATTGTCTACAAGTCTTATTAATTAGGACCCGCTACAAAATAAAATTCGATTTTAAATCAATATCATCCAAAATAAAAAAGAAAAGAGTTGATTTCGCTCTAGTCAATCAAGGTATTAGCAACTTGATATCAAATAAATAACTGAGCAAACAATGCTGTTTTGAAATGAATTGACTTACAACATATTTGAGGTTGTAAGATTTTGGATGGCGACATCTTCTATTGGATGTTTATTGTCTTTCTCACTATATTTACTTTCTAAATCAAAGTAAATTGAAAACCCTTTATCTACTCGACGCCTACGCCCTCATTTTCAGAGCTTATTATTCCATGGGCTCTAATTTTTTGTATAATTCGAAAAAAATGAATGTGACGGCTATTATGGGCAATACTTTGTCAATATAATTGCGGGGGAACATAAAGAATCCTTTAAAATTGTTAAAGAAAATGCTAAATAAGATTCCTCTTCTCTTTATTATGATATTGATTGTATTTGCTAGCTATAATATTTCTAGTTGTGATAAAGAACCAGCATCGCCGTGGTTTAGCTGTATTAACAAGTTCACGAAGGATAATAATTTTAGAATGGGCGTTTGGAAACGAACTGATGCTAGTGGAACAATAAATCCACAAGGATTTAATTTTAAGAATGACTCCATAATGGATATACTAGAGAATATTAATCCTGATGTATGGAAGTATAATATAAAATATAGAAT
The DNA here is from genome assembly GCA_016787225.1 of Chitinophagales bacterium. Taxonomy (NCBI): domain Bacteria; kingdom Pseudomonadati; phylum Bacteroidota; class Chitinophagia; order Chitinophagales; species Chitinophagales bacterium. Next base: position 212,953 of record JAEUUY010000022.1, on the reverse strand, counting down.
GAAGTCCTGTGATTCATTCCAGATGAATAAATACTGGATTCAGCCTCAAGATCCTAAAGTGGAGTATTGGTATACCTATATTTCAAAGTTTAATGAGACTAAGGAAGAAGTAGAACTGTACTTCCTCAGAAATTGGGATAGAGATACTATTAGGCTTAAAAAGCAGTAGCTGAATTGTTATAATCTCAATTTTTTAAACTAAGTTTTTGTCTCTGATTATTCACTGATCTCCAGCGGTTGTAATTTATCCAAAACAAAGACCCAGACTTTCCTCATTTCTGATTACATTTACTTTCTACATCAAAGTAAATTGAAAACCCTATATCTACTCGACGCGTATGTTTTTTTTGTAACAAAATGTAGTATAAATCTAGGATTTATGGATCAATTGAGGGAATTTTAGTATACCTCAGGTGGTTATTCTCTCATTTTTGTATAGTAGTAAGAATTTTTTACCTTAAATTTGCGTTATATAAGCAAATCCTCTCACAAATGAACAAATCAGATGTATTTGAAATTATAGAAAATGTGGCTCTTATTCTAGGAGGCGCAGTCATAGTGAATGCGATACTCAATATCAGTAAAAAAGAGGACACAAATGCTGAAGTAAAGAAGATGCATACAAATGCTATAAAGAAAGCTTATAGTCAATCTATAAGAGAATCTAATAAGAATACTTCATCTTCGTATGACAAATTTGCTGCTTGTGGTTAATACCTTTTAGTTATCTAAAAATGGGGAAGTTAAAGACGAATAGGAAAATTACAGGAGTAGAAGATGGAAGTAAAAAAGGATTTTTAGCTCAAGAGTTATCTTAGCATTCAGATTTTATCTCTCCTGAGGAGTTAGAAAACTACAATAAAATAATGCCAGATTTTGGCAAGAGATATTTGAATTCTATTCTTGAATATCCCGAAATCAATAAAACGGAAAATGATAGGAAATACCACTTAGGTCAGGTTTCTATTTATGTATCCATTTTTGCTATTTTGTTTTATCTGGGAGTTATTGGTTTCCTATTCTATATTCAACAGTATAAGCTAGGAACTAGTTTAATGGGTTTAGGCATCGTAGCACTTGCTTCTATAACTTGGAGAGCCCAGAAATAAGTTGCATATAGAATTTTTTCATACCGAAGTAAAACTGGAGAATATATATAGTCCTAAATGGACTAGTTTACATCTTGGTTAGTCTATTTCCACTCATTCTCTCTATATTTACTTTCTAAATCAAAGTAAATTGAAAACCCTTTATCTACTCGACGCCTACGCCCTCATTTTTAGAGCTTATTATTCCATGGGTTCTAACTTTTTGTATAATTCAAAAAAAATGAATGTGACAGCTATCATGGGCTTTACACGCACCCTATGGCAATTGATACAGAAAGAAAATCCGACCCATTTAGCGGTAGTATTCGACCATAAGAGTGCGAATGTGAGGGTTCAGGAATTTGAATATTATAAAGCGCAGCGAGATGCGACTCCTGAGGACATTATTATTTCAGAGCCTTATATTCGACGGATTATTGAGGCTATGCATATCCCTATTCTCGAGGTAGAAGGTTATGAAGCAGATGATGTGATAGGCACCATAGCCAAGCAGAAAGCGAAGGAAAATCATCTAGTCTATATGGTGACACCTGACAAGGATTTTGGTCAGCTAGTTGAGGAAAATATTAAGATTTACAAACCACCACGAATGGGCAATCAACCTGAAATACTAGGTGTAGAAGAAATTTGTAAGAACTGGGAAGTAGAGAATCCCTTGCAAGTAATCGACATACTGGCACTATGGGGAGATGCGGTAGATAATATTCCGGGCATACCAGGTATCGGCGAGAAAACGGCAAAAGCACTAATCAAAGAATATGGCTCGGTAGAGGGTCTTTTGGCTAATACAGACAAACTCAAAGGTAAACAAAAAGAGAATGTCATTAACTTCTCTCAGCAAGGATTAGATTCTAAAAAACTAGCGACCATCATTTTGGATGTTCCTATCGAGATAAGCGACGAAAAGCTTTTGCTAGAGCCATTTGACAAAGATGCTCTAAGAGAAATTTTCACTGAACTTGAGTTTAGAACCTTACAAAAAGAAATGCTAGGAGAAGCCACTATTGTGACACCTCCTAAATCTGCAAGTGGTGGTCATGATTTATTCAGCCAGAATACACCAGAACAAGTCATCATTTCTAGTCCATTTGAAAATATAAATACCTCTCCGCACACATATCATTTAGTAGAAAGTGATACGGAATGGAAAACGCTATTGACAGAATTACAAAATGCCAAAAGTTTTGCCTTCGATACAGAGACCACAGGACTAGACTTTAACGATGCAGAGATTGTTGGCATTTCATTTACTATCCAAAAAGGAAGTGGCTATTATGTTCCACTAAGCGCGAATTTTAATGAGGCAAAGGAGCAACTACAACAATTTCAGGCTATTTTCTTGGATAATTCCAAGCTCAAAATAGCACAGAATTTCAAATTCGATTTACATATACTCAAAAACTATGGTATAGAAATAGCTTTTCCGATATACGACACCATGCTTTGTCATTTTCTATTGGATGCGGATGCGAAGCACGGCCTCGATGCTATGGCTCAGCGTTACCTCAACTATGACACCGTCAAATTTGAAGAATTAGTAGGAAAAGGTGTACGAAAAATATCTATTCGCGATGTGGCTTTAGAAAAAATTAAGGACTACGCAGCAGAGGATACCGATATTGCATATCAATTATATGAAAACTTAAATAAGGAATTAGAAGAAACCCCTAAACTAAAAGAACTTGCAAATAAGGTAGAGTTTCCGCTTATTTATGTGCTTGCGGATATGGAGCGGAAAGGCGTTTCGCTAGACACCGAATTTCTTAATGAATACTCCAAAGAATTAGCTATAGAACAAGAAAAATTTCAAGAAGCCATATTCGAAGAAGCAGGCGTCCGATTCAATTTAGATTCACCTAAGCAGTTGGGGGAGGTCTTATTTGAAAAAATGAAAATACCATTTACAGAGAAGAAAACTAAGACAGGGCAATATGCTACAGGAGAAGAGGTGTTGAGCAAACTAAAAAAAGAACATAGCATCGCCAGAAATATTCTAGACTATCGCGAACTGACAAAGTTAAAGTCAACCTATGTAGATGCCTTACCACAGTTGATTCACCCGAAAACTGGAAGAATACATACTTCTTTCAATCAAACCATAGCTGCCACAGGCAGACTCAGTAGTACAGAGCCTAATTTACAAAATATTCCGATACGCACCGAACGCGGTAGAAAAATCAGAAAAGCATTTAATGTGCCCAACGATGATTATATTCTACTTAGCGCTGATTATTCTCAGATAGAACTTCGTGTAATAGCTGCTATGAGTGGCGATGAGACTATGATAGAGGCGTTTAAAAATAATCAAGATATTCATAAACTGACAGCGAGTAAAGTGTATGGGATACCATTTGACGAAGTGACTAAAGAACAGCGAAGCAATGCCAAGGTTGTTAATTTCGGAATTATCTATGGTGTTTCGGCATTTGGTTTATCTCAGCAAACGACCTTGACTATGGCAGAAGCGAAAGATATGATTCACAATTATTTTAAGACCTATCCAAAAATTAAAGACTATATGGATAGTCAAATAAAAATTGGACAGGAAAAAGGATATGTAGAAACGATTCTAGGCAGACGCAGGTACTTACGCGATATCAATAGCCGCAATGCTATGCAAAGAGGCATTTGGGAGCGCATAGCTATCAATGCTCCTATTCAAGGAAGCGCTGCGGATATGATAAAATTAGCTATGCTGGATATTCATCGACAATTCAAAGAAAATCACATTCATTCGGCTATGACACTTCAGGTTCACGATGAATTGGTTTTTGAGGTTCTGAGCTCTGAATTAGATAAAGTAAAAGAAATTGTGATTTTTTCCATGGAAAATGCTATTTCTAATTTACCTTTGCCTATAGTCGCAGAGTTTGGAACTGGAAAGAATTGGCTCGAAGCGCATTAAAGATAAAAAGTATATGCAAGAAATACAACCAGCTTCACTTCACAAAAGAATCGTAGCATTTTTTATTGACCTAGGAATACTATATATTTTTGGTTTTATAATCTGCTTAATTTTTGAAAATTACATACTAGCACTAGGAAATTTTAAGCTTCTAGTGGGTATTTTACTATCGACAGCTTATTTTACAATATTTCATTCAAAACTTGGTAAAGGTAAATCAATCGGCAAAAGATTATTCAATTATAGCGTAGTGAAGTTAGATGGAAGCTATTTAAGTATAAGAGAAGCCTTTCTTCGTTCTATAATTTTTACTATACCTTATTGTTTAAGCGATTTATTAAGTATCAATACGCAAAATAGTATCGGAATATTTGAATTCATGCGCTTTACGATTATTCCTGCTTCACTATTTATTAATCATGTTTTTGTTTTTTTAAATCCTTTGCATCAGTGTTACTATGATGCATGGTTAAATACGGTAGTAATAGGTAAGGAAGACGAAGTGGTATCCTATAATTTATATAAAAAATGGATGAGGTATATACCTCATGCTACTTTGATTCTAATAATTGTGGTAGGAATTTTGCTCCTACAGCCATTTAGTGAAGAGAATAGAACGGATTTAAAACAACTAAAGGAAATAAAGAATACACTTGCGGCCGAGCGGTATCTTCATTTTTCAAAAATGTATTATACTTATCCAAAAAATGATCCATATCAAAAGACCCTGAAAATAGATTGCTATATGACAGGGGATGATGATATTTCTTCGGAAGTTTATTTGATTACAGAAGAACTCGCTCCTTTTAAAGATAAATTTAATATAAGGAAAATAGATTTATCTGTAGTTATTGATTTCAATATAGGAATTTATAATTCCTGGGAGATACTTAAAAAGAATGAAAAACCCATGAAATTCGACCTTTGAGAAACTTTTCAATTGAAGCCTTTGTTTAGAGTTTTGTATTTCACTTTTAAATTTAAAATATAATTAATATGTCATTAGTCGGAAAGAAAGCACCGCATTTTAGCACAGGTGCTATAGTCAATGGAGGTCATGTAGTCAATGATTTCTCTTTAGATCAGTACTTAGGAAAAAGCTATGTATTATTTTTCTTTTATCCAAAAGATTTCACCTTTGTGTGTCCTACAGAGTTACATGCGTTTCAATCTCGTCTAGAAGAATTTAAGAAAAGAGGTTGTGAAGTAGTGGCTTGCTCTACGGATACTCCTGAGTCTCATTGGGGATGGCTACAAATGGAGAAAAAACAAGGTGGTATCAAGGGAGTTAGCTATCCAATAGTGGCTGACACGACCAAAACAGTTTCTATGAACTATGGAGTTCTTGCAGGAGATTATGACTACGATGAACAAGGCTTAACTATTGCTAACGGTCCAATGATAGCTTATAGAGGTTTGTTTCTAATCAATAAAGAAGGTATCGTCATGCATGAATTGATTAATTTCTTCCCTCTAGGAAGAAATGTAGATGAAGCATTGAGAATGGTAGATGCCTTAGTTCATTTTGAGCAATATGGAGAAGTTTGTCCTGCAGACTGGGTTCAAGGTAAAGAAGCCATGAAAGCGACTCATGAAGGCGTGGCAGATTATCTAGGGAAAAATTAATTAGGTTTTGCTGAAAAACGCCAAAACAATTGATAGCCATAAGATTGCAAAAACTTTTCCCCCTGAATATGCAAATTGTAAAAACAAGTTTACTGGAGTTCACGCCTAAATATCTTGCATTTACCGACAAGAATTTTAGGCTACTCAGAAGCACTCCAACTACTTCGCCATCTTCACCTCGCAGTATGTCTATACAGCTTCGGCTTGATGGCTCGTATTTGGCGCACTTCTGAGTTTTTCAGCAGACCCTAATTAGATAGATTCTATATCCTGATGAAAAAAGGGTCACCTGCAGGTGACCCTTTTTAATTATAAGACTGTACCGTCCTAAAATAAGTTGACACAAAAGTTGACTTATATCAGGACGTTACACTAAATGCAATTACTTTGCTGGAGTCACCTGAGCAGGTGCAGGAGCTGTAGTCGCTTCAGCAGCCTTTTTCTTACAGCAAGACTTTGCTTTTGCACAAGATTTTTCATCTTTATTTGCACAAGACTTTTTCTCGTCTTTTGAACATTCTTTTTTCTCGCCTTTTTTGCAACAAGATTTTTTCTCCTCGCCACAAGCTAATGAAATAGAAGCAGCAGTAAATAAAACAGCGATTGTTAAGATTAGTTTTTTCATTTGATTATAATTTAATTTAATGGATAATATACTATTAGACGCAAATTTATCGAATTTAATTTAATCAAACTCAATTAAATAAACTTAAATTATGAAGGAATGGTGCCAATCACAGTTTCTCCACCTCTTACCTTTTGATTGAGCTCCACGTTTATCTTTGTATCTATCGGTAGAAATAAATCTATTCGAGAGCCGAACTTTATAAAACCAAATTCTTCGCCTCGTTCGATTTCATCTCCTTCTTCTACATAATACACGATACGTCTAGCTAATTTACCTGCTATTTGTCTGACAAGTACAGAAAATGACTCATTTTCTATGACCATACTGGTTCGTTCATTATCCGTACTTGATTTTGGATGCCAAGCCACTAGATATTTACCTGGGTGATATTTGAAATATTTCACCTCGCCATCAATAGGACTTCTATTCACGTGAACATTGGCAGGTGACATGAATACCGAAACTTGTTTGCGTATTTCATTGAAATACTCCGTCTCCATGACATCCTCTATCACTACCACTTTGCCATCTGCTGGACAGATAATGGTATCGTCTCCTAAGGGAATATAGCGCTTAGGATTTCTAAAAAACGAAATGATAAAAACGCAAATAATAATAGATAAAATACTGATAGCTAGCGCCCATTTATCATGTGGATAATATAAATACCAAATAGAGGTTATGGCTAGGGCAAAAAAGAAAACTATAAATATAAGTCCGTATCCTTCTTTATGGATCTTCACACTTTAATTTTTTTGGTGGGCAAATTTAATAGAATCTAGTTTAAGTGTGGACTAAAAAGTTGATTTTTATAAGATTTTCAACAAGTTAGCTGTCTTATCCTGCTAGCTAAATTTTATATTAGCAATTTTAAACAACAAGTTATTCTATGAAACTTATATTTTTGTTTATCTAATCCAGCATACTCTAACTTTAGTATGTTCTAAAATTTTACAAATGAAATACTTTTTTTTATCCCTAATGTTTATTTCTGGCACTATGCACGCACAATTTCAAGAAGTACCCAATGATATTCTCAAAGCAAAGATTCATACGCTTAAAAATGGACTGAAAATATACATGACAGTCAATAAAACCGAGCCTAAGATTCAAACATATATTGCTGTAAAGGCCGGCTCTAAATTTGACCCAAGTGACAATACTGGTCTAGCGCATTACCTAGAACATCTTATGTTCAAAGGGACCCCCAATCTAGGAACCACGAATTGGGAATCAGAGAAAGTTCTGCTTAGTCAAATTTCGGATCTTTATGAAAAACATAAGGCTGAAAAGGATATAGAAAAGAAAAAAGCAATATACAAAATGATAGATAGCATTAGTTATGAAGCTTCTAAGCTAGCGGTTCCGAATGAATATGATAAAGTAGTAACCTCCCTAGGAGCTCAAAACACTAATGCCTATACTAGTACGGATCAGACGGTATACCAAAATATAATTCCGAGTAATGAATTAGAAAAATGGTTAAAGCTAGAAAGTGAGCGATTTAACCATTTGGTTATGAGACTTTTTCATACAGAATTGGAAGCTGTTTATGAAGAATTTAATATCAGTCAGGATAATGATGGACGATGGGCTTATGCCAATTTATTAAAAGCTCTATTACCGAATCACCCTTATGGAACCCAAACAACGATAGGTGAAGGTGAACATTTAAAAAATCCTTCGCATGTGAACATACGAAAATATTTTGATAAGTATTATGTGCCAAATAATGTGGCTATTTGTCTATCTGGAGATCTTGATCCTGAGAAAACTGTAGCTTTGATTGACAAATATTTTGGTAGTTGGCAGCCAAAAGATATTCAACCATTTACAATGCCCAATTTACCTGTCATAAGTAGTCCAGTAACTATAGAAAATTTTGGACCACAAGAGGAGTTTTTGTATATAGGCTATAGAATTCCTCCTCCTAGTGATAAGGAAGCCCTTAAGGCGACTGTTATAGACATGATTATGGCGAACGGCGTAGCAGGTATTATTGATTTGAATGTTGTGCAGAAACAACGAACCCTCAGTGCTAGTTCTTTCGTAAGTAGTATGCATGATATTGGGGTATATATGCTCAATGGTAAACCCAAAGAAGGTCAAACCTTAGAAGAAGTCCGCGATATTTTATTGGAGCAGATTGAAAAATTTAAAAAAGGAGAATTTGAGGAATGGCTGATTCAAGCGGCAATCAATGATTTAGAACTCAAGACCATAAAAGGATATGAAAGTAATGCTGCACGAGCTGGTGCATTCGTGACTTCTTTTACAGAAAATATTCCGTGGGAAAATTATGTTTCTCAAATATCGGATATGAGAAAATTTACCAAACAAGATTTGATTGACTTCGCTAATAAATATTATAGAACGGATAATTATGCTGTTTCGTATAAAAGAAAAGGAAAGTCAGAAAATCCAAAGGTAGACAAGCCGCAGATAACACCTGTAGTAATGAACAGGGATAATAGCTCGGCATTTTATAAAACTATGACAGAGACAAAGAGTCCAAATATTGAACCTCTTTTCGTAGACTATAAATCTGCTATAAAATCACAAAAGTTAAAGGGAGATGTGGAATTTAGTTTCGTCAAAAATGATGAAAATAATTTCGCAAAGTTCTGTCTTGTTTTACCTTTCGGTAAAGACCACTCCAAAGTCATGGGTCTGGCAACGTCTTATCTTAATTTTCTAGGGACAAACAACCTGTCGAACGAAGAATTAAAGAAAGAGTTGTATAAAAATGGACTAGAAATTTCTACTAGTGTACAGAGAGAATATACTTATATCACCTTAGCAGGGTTAGAGCAAAATATGAAGGCTGGTATCAATCTTTTATATGCTAATTTGCAGACCAATAAAGTAGATGAAGATGCCTGGAAAAAATTAGTAGAGAAGACAATTAAAGAAAGAGAAAATGCTAAGATAAATAAAGGCGCTTGTTTTCAGGCTTTAGTCAATTTCTCAAAATATGGACCTCAAAATCCATTTAATACCGTTTTATCAAATGATGAGCTAAAAGCATTATTGCCAAATCAGATTGTTAACTACCTCAATAATTTAACGAAATACCAACACAGCATTTTCTATTATGGAAAGGATGAGAAAAATGCCCTTGCAAATCTTCCTCGCTCATACACATTGCTAGATGCTAAGTATATGGCTCCTCCAGCGAAGCTTGCAAATTTCGAAATTCTTTCAAATGATTTAGACAAAGTATATTTCTATAATTATCCAAATATGGTTCAAGCTCAGATCATGTTCCTGAATAAGTCAGAGCCATTTACAAAAGCGAATATGCCTTTTGCGAGTTTGTATAATGATTTTTTTGGTAGTGGTCTATCCTCTATCGTTTTTCAAGAGTTGAGAGAGCAAAAAGCTTTAGCATATTCAGCATATTCATTCTACGCACCACCTAGTGTGAAGGGAGAACCATTCTTTTTACAATCATTTATTGGTACTCAAGCAGACAAAATGGCTACGGCTGCTCAGGAGTTTAAAAAACTAAAAAGCAAGGCCCCGAATGTAGAAATTCAATTCAATAATGCAAGAGAAAGTGTAATTAAGCAAATTTCGTCCGATAGAATCGTTCGCGATAATATTTATTGGTCGTTTTTAAATCTAAAGAAATTTTATATTGACTATGATTATAGACGTGAAACTTTGGAGAAAATTAAGACGATGTCATTAGCCGATTTTTCATATAACTTCAATAGTAAAATAGCCAATAGAGTCTACACCACTGCTATAATGGGTGATAAGACAAAGCTAAAGTTTGATGATATCAAGAGTTTTGGGCATATGGAAGAGATAGACTCTAAAACACTTTTCGGATTTTAATTCATTGGTAAAACTAAGTTAGAAGCATGTTGTCAGTCGAAAAGCTTGAAGAATTAAATAAGATAGCCCTCAAAGTGAGAGAGCATATAATTAATATGAGTACCAATGGAGGTTGCTTTACAGGGGCTTCACTTTCTTGTGCAGATATCTTAGTTTATCTTTATCTTGAATATCTCAATATCGGTCCTCATAATTTTAAGGATGACAATAGAGACTATCTCTTTTTATCCAAGGGGCATGATGTACCTGCTCTCTACGGTATGTTTGTAGAAAAGGGTTGGATGACGCGCGAAAGATTGATTCATAATCATTTAAAATCCAATGATGACATTTATTGGCATCCCAATCGTAAAATCGATGGGATAGAATTTCATTCGGGGTCATTGGGGCATTTACCTTCCGTGGCTTTAGGTGTAGCCTATGACTGTAAGATAAAAAAGCAATCTAATAAGATAATCTGTATCGTAGGAGATGGTGAATGTGATGAAGGCTCGGTCTGGGAAGCTATGCTGGTAGCTAGTGCTAAGAAAATGAACAATCTAACGATAGTAATCGATAGAAACCATTTTCAAGCCAATGTGGCCACAGAAGACCTGATACCATTGGAGCCTTTTGAAGATAAATTTATCGCTTTCGGTGCAGAAGTAAGACGCATAAATGGTCATGATTATCATGCCTTGCATGACACATTCAGTCAACTCCCGTTTCATACTGAAAAGCCAAGTGTTATTATTTGTGATACAGTTCGAGGCAAAGGATTGCCCTCTATCGAAGCAAGAGCAGACCGTTGGTTCTGTAATTTTAATTCGGATGAAGTAGAGTCTTTATTGAAGGAACTCCATGGTGAAGCTAAGACTGAATTGGTTTCGGAGACATTGGTTGTGAGGTAATATTTCAATGTCATTTTTCACACTACAGCATAATTCACCGAATACTCATGCCCGTGCAGGAATCATTCAAACGGCACATGGAGAAATAAAGACCCCTATTTTTATGCCTGTAGGAACACAGGCTACCGTTAAAGCAGTACATTTCTCAGAATTAAAGACAGACATTAAAGCTGAAATTATTCTTGGCAATACCTACCATCTTTATCTAAGACCTGGTATAGAGGTAATAAAAAATGCTGGCGGATTGCAGAAATTTGGGGGATGGAATAAACCTATGCTGACGGATAGCGGAGGCTTTCAAGTCTATTCACTAGCGCATCGCAGAAAAATAACAGATGAGGGCGTCAGGTTTGCTTCGCATATTGATGGTTCTTATCACTTATTCACTCCAGAGAATGTCATGGATATTCAGCGGGCTATCGGAGCCGATATTATTATGGCTTTTGATGAGTGTACGCCTTATCCTTGTGAATATGATTATGCAAAAAAATCACTGGGATTGACTCATAGATGGCTAGATCGTTGTATAGAACATTTCAAAAAATCAGATGGACCCTATGGATATCAGCAGCATTTATTTCCTATAGTTCAGGGCTCTGTATATAAAGATTTAAGAATAGAATCTGCTAAGTATATTGCGGATAAAGGAGCTGTGGGCAATGCTATAGGCGGGCTCGCCGTAGGCGAGCCCGCAGAAGAAATGTATGAAATGATAGAACTCGTAAATGATATTCTACCGCACGATGCTCCACGATATTTGATGGGCGTAGGAACACCGGAAAATATATTAGAAGCTATCGATAGAGGTATAGATATGTTTGACTGTGTCATGCCTACTCGCAACGCCAGGCATGGCTACCTTTTCACCCATCAGGGAATATTGCATGCTAAATCAAAAAAATGGGAATTTGATTTATCCCCAATAGATGGGTTGTCAGGAAATGAACTTCTTCGAACGACCAGCAAATCCTACCTCCGCCATCTCTTCAAATGCGAAGAATTACTGGCTATGCAGATAGCTTCTATTAATAATTTAACGTTCTATTTAGAGCTTGTGAAGGAAGCACGGCAGCATATTATGGAGGGAGACTTTTCAATGTGGAAGAAGGAGAAAATAAAAGCTATAAGTCATATTCTTTAGTTAAATAACAACAATCTTTATTGGTTATATGGAAGATAAATTAATAGTAAAAATTGATCAAACTACTTTATATTATAATTTAAGATATACATTGCTTCAAACTGTTACTGTGGTAATTTTATTATCGATAATAGGAGATAATGCATTGGCAAAACTTTTTACTTTAATTATTTGGAGTGTTATTTCTTTAATACCCATAATAATTGTAATAATGGGCTATTGGGTTAAAAATTATGGACAAACAATAGATATGACAAGAGACTATATTGTATTCATATCCTCAGTTTCTACTGTCAAGTATTTATATTCAGATATAAAAAAAATGATAATTTATAGACAAGATGAGGAGACCATTGAGCGAATGAAATATGATAGTCTTCTCGATTTCTATTTTATTAAGTTACAGTTAAATGATGATAAAGAAATTTTAATAACCTCATTGATGATAAAGAATTATGATAAATTTATTGAGTATTTCAATACAGTTGAAAAAACATATGTTCAGAACGGTGTTATGCATATTTGGCGTGATTAATTCAGAGATTTTGAATTCTTTTAAGTTAGTTGTCTTAATTACTTTTATCTACTCCTGCTCTAAAGAACCTAAGGTTCAGAAATCTGAATTTTCTGGTAAATGGGATGGGAATATTACCTATATCACTCAGTTTTCTACCTATACTACGAGTGTCTTTGTATCGGTAAATGACGCTGGGGATGTTACAGGAACATATCAGTATTTTAATTTAGAACGAAAAATAACAGGTAAGGTCTATGAAAATGGGGTCTGGAATATGATTATCACTGGCTACGGTGATAAAGGTAATATTTCAGGACTAACCAAAAATAAAAAGAAGTTTGAAGGCACTTTTTTTCTTACCGATTTAAGTTCGGATGTCTATGAAGGAGGTATATATTTGTTTAAAAATTAATCGGAATGAGGACCATCTATTATTTATTGATTCTTCTAATATTAAGCATGGGCTCATGCTCTAAAGAGGAAGATACAACTGTCATAAGTCAGTGGAAAGCGAACTTGATTGAATTTGATAAGTCAGACAACCATAGCGCTACCTTTACGATAAATAGCCGAAATGAATTGAATGGTGAATTGAAAAACTGGGTAAATTTCAAGTATAAACTGACAGGTAAAGTAATTGAAGACAAGGATTTGTTTTTTGAAATGCGAGATATAAATAACAATCTGGTTGGCACCATGTCTTGTATATTTTACAGACCAAATCGAATAGCTGGGTCTTATTACTTCACCTATGGCACGAGAGTATTTCAAGGGTCATTGTACGGCGATAAACAATAGTTTTTACAGGGTTTAAGACCAGTTTTAGCTATGATACAATGTGAGTAGGTAAAATAATCTATCTCACATCTTCTATCCTAAACGTTTCTCCATGAAAACTATAGCTATCGCCAGCTCGCTTGCCCTGCATTTCCTTATAGATAGGTGCCGAACTAGAGATGGCTTCTAATTCTTCACCTTTATATTCAAAAGGTCTTTTAGCTACGGCAATGATTATTTTTTTTCCGTTGACTTTTACTATAGCGCCAGGTTTCACAACATCGAACTCTTGAAATGAGATTTCTTCCAAAATTTGGATAGTTTCTAGATGCACAGATATTCTCTTTTCAAGATCATGCTGTACAAAAGAGCTGACATCACTCTGTGCCAGATCATCCAAATCTTTTACATTATCCTGATCTAGAAGGTTTTCAGAGAGGTGGTCTTCTAGGTCTTGCCGTGCTTCTTGCAGTAATACTTTTTCTTCAGCTAATAGATAATGTTTCAATTCTTGCTTGTCCATAAATTTTAGTTTTTAAAGTATGAAAATATTTATTTCTCAATTAAGTACAAAAAAAATGCCCCACAAATGTGAGGCATCTTACAGAATTATTAATTATTTTCTATTCGACAATAAATTTTAAGCTAGTGCTTGTTTTTTCACCTTGCAGTAAAATAAAGTAAGTGCCAGCAGTCAAACCTATTGGTTCTAGGTCTATCATATTTTCATTTGATTTTATAATAGATTCCTTTATATTCTTACCAGTTAAATCATAGATAGTATAGTTCAAATTTTCTCTGTGATTTTTCACATGAATTTTATTAGCATACTGATACACTTCAAATTTATCTGTATTTGATAAGATAGAACTATTATTAGGATAAACCTGAACAGCATAAACGCAATTTTGATTTCCTACTTGAATGTTGAAATTCGCCCAGCCACTTGTTGTGGTGGTACCACTTAAATTAAATCTGAGGAAACCATCTCCAAAATTAAGTACCCCACCGGTCGACTGAGCCGTGAGACCAATAACACCTGTAGATGAAATAGGTTGCGTGCTTATAGGACCTCCATTGCCTCCTTGATAAGGTATAGTAAAGAATACACCAGGATTAAGATTTCCTACTAACACAGAAGTACTTAACTGTCCTTTATCACAGCTAATATTGGTTACTTGACCAAGTGAGGATCTTACTGGAATAGAGAAGTTACATGTCTTACCTCCTATGTTCAGTGCAAAACTAGCCGTTCCTTCAGCTGAAGGAGTACCGCTAATAGAATAAGAAACCAATCCAAATCCCAAAGCAAACTGACCCGAATTTAAACTAGCAGTTAAACCTGTAACACCTGTAGAAGGGACTATTTGACCAAAATGGTAACCTCTATTGCCTCCGTCATATGGGACAGTAAAAGAAACACCATTGCTTGCGGTACTTTGGATTAAGAAGCCTGATATTTTGCCATCATTACAACTGAGAGAGTTAATTGTACCTTCTAATAATGGTTTGACTGGAATAACGTAATTACATATTTTTCCTCCAATGTTGATTGCAAATTCTGCATTACCAGAGTTCGCAGGTGTACCAGAGATGGTCAACATAATATCTCCATTACCTGTAGCTAATACACCAGCATTGGCTGCCGCAGTAAGTCCAGTAACTCCTGTAGAAGCTATGCTTAGTGCGTTGTATGAACCTCCATTTGCACCCTGATATGGAATTTTTAATGAGACCCCAGCCAATGGTATTTGTGCCATTAACTCTTCCGTTTTCGTGAGTTTTATACTATCACAAACGAGCGTAGTGACAGTGCCTACAGGATGAATGACATTAAATGAAAAATTACAAGATTTACCTCCTATGAGTATGCTAAAGTTAGCCGAACCGGCAGATGAAGGTGTTCCTGAAACAGTAAACAATAGACTGCCATTCCCTTCTTTTAAAGTATCAGCTCCTAAACTAGCAGTCAGACCGCTAACTCCCGTAGAATTAATTGTCTGAGCCGAGTATAAGCCTCTGTTACCTCCAGAATATGGTATAGTAAATGAAACTCCAGAAGCTACTTCTGATCTTACTAATGTTCCTACTCTTGCTCCATTGCCGCAGTCTAGGCTACCACCTATTCTTGCATTCGGTAGGCTCACAGGAATATTGTGGGTACAAGTTTTCCCATCAATAGTAAAGGAGAAACTAGCTACACCGCCTTTATCAGGTGTGCCACTTACACTGAATAAAATACTATCAGCACCCACCGCAAAGGTATCAGCAGGTGTTTGAGCAGTCAATCCTAAAACTCCAGTAGAAGTGACATTAGTAATTGCGGAATATAAACCTCCATTACCACCAGAGTATGGTACTTTAAATGAAACACCACTTGCAGCTTGTTCGCCTTTCAATGTCCCCATAGTCATTGTCTGACCACATAATAAAGAAGAAATAGTTCCTTGTTGTAACTTAACTGGAATTGAATAACTACATGTTTTACCACCAATGTTTAAGGCAAAACTTGCATTACCAGCATTTGAAGGAGTACCAGTAACGTTATAAGTAAGATTTCCAGCACCATTGGTAAATAATCCAGATGGTGTGGTCGCTGTTAGCCCTAAAGCACCCGTGGAAGTCACTATTTGTCCTGAATGCGAACCATTATTTCCTCCTGTGTATGGTATACTGAATGAAACTCCATTGGCTGCTACAGTAGCAGTTAGGGTACCTACTGTCGTTCCATTCGGGCAATTTAATGCAGAAATAACTCCTACTGCAGGTGATACAGTAATTGAGTATAAACATGACCTACCACCAATGTTAAGGAAGAAATCTGCAGAACCAAAAGTACTTGGTGTGCCTGTAATATTATAGGTTAAATTCCCAGAACCTGTAGCAAAGTTGCCCGCAGATAATGTGGCAGTTAAACCAGTGACACCTGTAGAAGTAACTATCTGTCCGCTATGACTACCACCATTTCCTCCTGTATATGGAATATCGAAAGAAACACCGCTAGCCAAACTAGCTGCTGTTAAGCTACCAGATGTCATACCTGATCCACAATTTAAACTTCCAATAGCTCCTGGACCTACTGTAATAGTATAAGTACAGGTTTTACCTCCTATATTGACATTGAAATTGGCATTGCCTGTGGCAGTAGGAGTTCCAGTGACATTATAGGTAAGATTTCCTGCCCCATTGGCAAATGAACCTGAAGAAAGAATAGCAGTAAGACCTGTTATATTTGTAGAGTTGATAGTTTGACCGTTGTGAGACCCACCATTACCTCCTGAATATGGCACAGTGAAGGATAATCCTGAGGCTGCAGCACCTGAGACAGCTGCTCCAGATGTAGTTCCTGATCCACAATCTATAGCAGCTATTAAACCTGCATTGACTGGAATGGAAAATGCGCAAGTTTGTCCTCCTCTTGTTACTGAAAAATCAGCTGAACCAGCTGAGGTAGGAGTTCCTGTTACGGTATAGGTAAGGCTTCCAGAACCATTGGCAAATAATCCTGCTTGAATGATAGCTCTTAATCCAGTTACCGTAGTTGAGAATATGGTGTCAGCCAAATAGGTTCCTGCATTTCCTCCAGTATATGGTATAGTAAATGATACTCCACTAGCAGCTACTCCATTGGACAATGTTCCACTTACACTACCTCCTGCACAATTTAAGTTAGTCACAACACCAACTGGAGGGAGAACATTGGCTACATAGTTACAATTACGTCCACCAATATTGAGAGCAAATGTTGCGTTACCAGTGCCTGTCGGAGTGCCTGATAAAGAATAAGTCACACTGTCATTTCCAGTTTTAAAGCTTCCTGCATTTAAGGTTGCTGTCAAGCCACCTACTCCTGTTGAGCTAACAATCTGACCACTATGTGCACCACCATTGCCACCTGTATATGGCACTTTAAAAGAGTCGGTTGATAGAGCAGCTGTTCCATTCATTAATGTTCCTATGAGTCTGCCATTCGCACAATTTAAAGCTGTGATAGTACCTGGAATAGCGTTTACTGTAGCTGCATAAGTACAACTTCTGCCACCTATATTTAGGGCGAAGTTAGCTGTACCTACACTTGTCGGAGTGCCAGTTACAGTATAGGTTACACTATCATTTCCATTGGCGAAATTACCAGCGGCAAGTGTAGCAGTAAGACCCGTTACACCAGTTGATACAACCACTTGACCTGAGTGGGAGCCTGTGTTACCACCTGTGTATGGCACTTTGAATGAAACACCACTTGCTGCTTGTCCATTCGTAAGTGTCCCAATAGTTCTTCCATTAGCACAATCTAAGGAAGTTATAGCTCCAGCGGGAGCGGTTACTGTTAATGTTACCGTGCATGTTTTAAGTCCTATATTTATTGCGAAATTAGCACTGCCTGGTCCGGAAGCTGTTCCTGTGACAGTATAAGTCACAGAGTCATTTCCAGTGATAAAATTACCTGCATTAAGAGTAGCCGTTAGACCTGTAACCCCTGTGGAAGCGACTACTTGACCGAAATGCGCCCCACCATTTCCACCAGTGTATGGTATTTTAAACGAAACCCCAGTTGCTGGAGTGCCTGATGTTAAGTTGCCAATTTGTCGTCTATTAGGGCAGTTAAGAGTACTTACAATACCTAGTACATTAAATGATTCACTTCTAGGGGATGATATAGCATCACCGGAGGAAGCACCATTTCCATTCACAGCATTTATTATAGACTGTAAAGTAATAGTATTTTGACCAGTAGGAGCTTTCCATGTGGCCTCAATAATATATTTACCGCCAGTAGCAGCCACCGCCGAACTATTAGTTAGCATTTGACTCCCAGTACTTAATCCTGTACTAGTAGGAAAAGGTGTCTGAAAGGTACCTACTACTGCGCTCGATGCATTGATACCGCGTAGCTGAAATCCAAAATTAGGAAAAGCAGTTGTTCCCGAAGTATGAGCCCCGACCATTCTGATTTTATAATTAGAGTCTGGATAATAACCTGTCATCACAGCACCAGAAATTGGATGGAGTAGAATAATTGAATCAACAGTGGCTGCCCCAGAGGATGTATGACAACCCCCTCCTGTACAGCTATTCCATGACTTGGTATTAGCTACGTTATTTGAATTGTTGATAAACGTATAGAATATTACTATGGATAGCAATAAACTAAAGGTAAACTTTTTTCTCATGAGAGTATATTTTAGTAATTTTTTTGAAAAGACAAATATACACGAAAAAAATTATTCTTAATATTTTCCACAGAAATTCCATTAAAATCCTTCTTGAAAATCATGCGAACACATTTACATTTCTTATAAACAATTATTTTGCGATTATCCACAATTTTTAAACAAAATAGTGGGTGAATTTAGCATGTTTTTATAACAAAATTTTAGCGATAAATGACTATATTTGTAGCTTGCAAAAAAGAATTTTAGTGAATCAAGGAATGAGTGAAAATTTAGAACAAACAAACAATTATGGAGCGGAAAGCATCCAGACCCTAAAAGGACTCGAAGCGGTCAGAATGCGACCCGGAATGTATGTCGGAGGAACCGATTCTAGAGCCTTACACCACTTAGTCAATGAAGTATTAGATAACTCTATAGATGAAGCCTTAGCTGGCTTTTGTACGGAGGTTATTACAACTATTCTTGAGAATGGAGCTATGTCTATCAAAGATAACGGTCGTGGTATCCCTACCGGTATTCAAAAAGATACTGGACGAAGTGCTTTAGAACTCGTAATGACCGAACTCCATGCCGGTGGTAAATTTGATAAAAATTCATACAAAGTATCTGGTGGTCTCAATGGAGTAGGGGTATCCTGTGTGAATGCACTTTCTTCCCATTTGAGAGCGGTAGTGCATCGGGAAGGTAAAATTTTCGAACAGGAATATCGAGAAGGTAAACCACAATATGATGTCAGAGAAATCGGTACCTCCAATGATACAGGTACGGAGGTCATATTCCAGCCAGATGCGTCTATTTTCGATACCGTAGAGTTTCGCTATGAGTTTCTAGCTAATAGAATGAAGGAATTGAGCTTTTTGAATAAAGGAGTCAAGCTCATTCTGGTGGATGAACGTGTAAAAAATGAGGATGGTCAACCAAAACAAGAAACATTTTTTAGCGAAAATGGTTTGATTGATTTTGTGAGCTACCTAGACCAGTCGCGCACTGCTATTCTACCTAAGCCGATATTCATAGTAGGGGAATCTGAAGGTGTAGTCGTGGAGGTTTCCTTTCAATACAACACAAGCTACACGGAAAATATTTTCTCTTTTGCCAATAATATCCAAACCATTATGGGTGGTACGCATGTCAATGGTTTCAAACGAGCTATAGCCAAGTGCTTAAAAGATTATGGCGACAAGAATGGAATTTTTGCCAAGATGAAAGTTTCATTATCTGCCGAAGACTTCCGAGAGGGTCTGACAGCTATCGTTTCTGTAAAAGTCCCTAATCCTCAGTTTAGGTCTCAGACAAAAGATGAATTGAGCAATGCCGAAGTAACAAGTGTAGTATCGCAGGCAGTTACTGGAGTTTTAGAATATTATCTCGAAGAAAATCCAAAGGAATCGAGAGTCATCTTAGAAAAAGTCATGATAGCTGCCAATGCACGTCATGCTGCTAAAAAAGCTAGAGAATTAGTTCAGCGAAAAACAGTATTAACTGGCTCAGGTCTCCCTGGAAAACTAGCGGACTGCTCCGAAAAAGACCCTGGATTGAGCGAAATATTTCTCGTAGAGGGAGACTCGGCAGGTGGTACAGCCAAGACTGGTAGAGATAGAAAATTTCAAGCTATCATGCCACTGCGTGGAAAGATTCTAAACGTGGAAAAAGCTTTGGAACATAAGATTTATGAAAATGAAGAAATCAGAAACATATTTACTGCACTCGGTGTGAGTATAGGTACTGAGAATGATCAGAAGCAATTGAATATAGAAAAACTGCGTTATCACAAGATAGTCATCATGTGTGATGCCGACGTGGATGGTTCGCATATTACGACTTTGATTTTGACCTTCTTTTTCCGATTTATGCGTCCCTTGGTAGAGAGCGGGTATGTCTATGTAGCTTCACCACCTTTATATCAGGTAAAAAAAGGCAAGAAAATGCAATACTGCTGGAATGATAAGCAGCGAGATGAAGCCATCAAAGAACTTGGAGGTGAATCAGGTGGAGGTGTCGTAGTGCAGCGTTACAAAGGTCTTGGAGAAATGAACCCCGAACAACTTTGGGAGACTACCCTCGACCCTGAGCGCAGAATATTGAAAAAAATAACCATAGAAAATGCAGTAGAAGCAGATCATGTATTCTCCATGTTGATGGGCGATGAAGTACCACCTCGAAGAGAATTTATTGAACAAAATGCCATCTATGCCAATATAGATGTATAAAAATATGGTGTCCTGTAAATACAAGGTCAGCCTTGTCTCTACAACAAATGAAAAATTAATAGCCAATTAACCAATTGTAAAAAATAAATGAATATTGTAATTATGGTCGCACAGCTATTATTGTCATTGACAATACTAGTTTTTGTGCATGAGTTAGGACATTTCCTCGCAGCTAAATTTTTCAAAACAAAGGTCGAGCGATTTTATCTCTTTTTTGACTTTCTATTCCCTATGCCGAATGTATTAAACTTCGCTTTATGGAAGAAGAAAATAGGAGAAACTGAGTATGGTTTCGGCTGGTTTCCACTCGGTGGATATGTATCCATAGCAGGAATGGTTGATGAAACTCAAGATGCTGAAAAGTTGAGTTCACAACCTGAACCTTGGGAGTACAGAAGTAAGCGAAGTTATCAAAAAATGATCATCATTTTAGGTGGTATCATTTTTAATTTGATATTTGCGGTACTCATTTTCGCAGCAGTCATAAAAGTTTTCAATAAAGAATACTTGCCTGCCTCACAATTAAATAATGGTGGAGTTATGGTTGGCGATGTAGCCAAGTCTTTAGGATTTAAAAATGGAGATGTGATTGTCAAGGTCAATGGAGAAACTCCTGAAAGATTTGATGACCTTGTGCCTATAAATATTCTTTTTGGTGGAGAATATGAGGTATTACGCAATGAAAACGGAGTTGAAACGACAAAAAAAATAACAATTCCGGATAATTTTTACAAGAAGTTTGATAAGAATCTCTTCTATCCGTTATACCACACTCTGTCTGCAGAGGTTGTAGTTCCTGGATCTAATGCTGAAAAGGGTGGTTTGAAAGTGGGGGATAAAATTTTATCTGCAGCTGATATTACCGTTATGCATTTCGATCATTTTCGCCAGATTTTAGATTCCAATAAGAATAAAACCATTAATCTATTAACTATAAGAGGGAAGGATTCTTTAAGTTTGAAAGTATTGGTGAGCAATGATGGTAAAATTGGCTTCCAGCCTGGATTTCAACTTTTAGATAGTAAGTATAAAATGAAAGATTATTCTATAGGACAAAGTTTGAAATATGGCTATAGTGAGTGTGTAAAACTTTTTACATTACAACTAGTGAATGTAGTAAAAATATTCAAAGGAGAGGTCGAAGCGAAAGAAAGTGTTGGCGGACCAATTGCTATTGCGAAACAATTTGGGGTTGAGTGGAATTGGCATAGGTTTTGGCTTTTCACCGCTATGATTTCAGTAGGGCTTGCTTTCGCTAATTTGCTCCCTATTCCGGGCTTGGATGGTGGGCATGCCGTAATTATTACCATTGAAGCTATAACACGTAAACCAATTAATCCTAAAGTTTTACAGATATTGCAAACTATTGGCACGTATTTGATACTTGCATTAATGGTATTCGTTTTTTATAACGACTTAACAAAAAAATAATTTAATAAATAACACAACATGAAATTAGAAGATGTAAAATACACGCGCCCTGATATCGATAGCTATGAGCAGGCGGTGAAAGCAGCTATGCAGGAGATGCAATCTTTATCAGATTACGAGGCTTATAAAAAGAAATTTTTAGAAGTCAATCAAATGACAAAAAATATCTTCGGTAGTTATACGATAGTGAGTGTTCGCTATAGTATGAATACAGCGGATAAGTTCTATGAAGATGAGCAGAATTTTTTCGATGAGGTGCTGCCTAGAGTACAAAAAGTCAATACCGACTTTACCAATATGCTTCTAGATTCTAGTTTTAAGAATCAATTAGCAAGTGAGTATGGTAGCCAGTTTTTAGACTTAGCTGAATTGAGTAGAAAAACGATATCAGAGGAAGTGATGCCCCTACTTCAAAAAGAAAATCTGTTAGTTTCAGAGTATCAGAAACTGACTTCCCAGATCAAAATAGAATTTGAAGGCAAGACCTACAACACGAGCGGTATGGCTCCATTGATGGAGAATACAGATAGAGATTATCGTAAGCGTGCTTCTAAGGCATTATATACAGAAATGCTCAAAAATCAACCTGAACTCGATCGTATTTATGATGAATTGGTCAAAATAAGAACCGAGATTAGTGCTAAATTAGGTTATAAGACCTTTACTCAAATGGGCTATGACCGCATGGGTAGAACCTGCTACGGACCAAATGAAACCGCTAAATATAGAGATTTTGTATTAAAATATATCACACCTCGAGCGAATGAATTGAAAAACAAAGTAGCTAAAACCCTCGGAATTGAGACTCCTTATCAATATGATGGTTTGCTCTTTCCTGATGGTAATCCTACACCCAAGACTTCACCAGAGCAGATGATAGCTGATGCTCAAGTCATGTATAATGAATTGTCGAAAGAAACGGGTGAGTTTTTCAATATGATGCAGGAGAAAGGTATGTTGGATTTATTGAATAGAGAAAATAAATCTCCAGGAGGATATTGCACCTATGTCGATGCTGTAAAATCACCATTCATTTTCTCCAACTTTAATGGAACGTCTCACGATGTCGATGTATTGACACACGAAGCTGGACACGCTTTTCAATGTTATTGCTCAATGCATTTTGAGTTAGGTGAATACTATTTCCCTACTTCAGAGTCAGCTGAAATTCACTCTATGAGTATGGAATTTTTCGCTTGGAAATGGGTGGATAAATTCTTCATTCAAGATACCGAAAAATATAAATTAGGGCATTTGATGAAATCCTTTCTTTTCCTACCTTATGGAGTGACGGTAGATGAGTTTCAGCATAGAGTATATGACAATCCTTCTATGACACCAGAAGAGAGACGAAAAGTATGGCTAGAAATACAGGGTAAATATATGCCTTGGGTGCAATATGACGATGCTCCATTCCTCGAAAATGGCGGTCGATGGCAGAATCAGGGACATCTGTTCTTTTCACCTTTCTATTATATAGATTATACCTTAGCCCAGCTATGTGCCTTCCAATTTTATAAGAAAATGAATGAAGATTTCAACGGTGCATGGAAAGATTATTATGATCTCTGCTGTGCTGGAGGTAGTAAGAATTTCCTAGAATTATTGCCAATCGCCAAGTTAAGTTCTCCATTTGACGAAAATGGGTTCAAGGCGACATCTGATTTTGTGTTTTCTGAAATAGAAACGATGTTTTCACAATTTCACAATAAAACACAATCGTAAAATTTCTCTAATCGATTAAACTTTTTATCTCTTTATTTATCTAAACTAAATCATTTTAAATTTTAAACACATGGGACTATTTTCATTTATCAAAGATGCAGGCACAAAACTTTTTGGAGGTGGTGATTCTGCAGAAGAACAAGCAGCAAAAGCTACAGCCGAAATCAAGAGATTTCAACTTTCAGAATCTGTTTCTGCTATCGTAGAAGGGGATCAAATCACATTGACAGGCGAGTGCCCTACCCTACTAGCTAAGCAGAAGGTATTGACTATAGCTGGCAATATAGCTGGCATAGCTAAAGTTGTAGATAATATGACGGTAGCGGAGCCTGCTGCTGAATTATCAGACTCTAATTTTTATGATGTGAAACCTGGAGATAATCTCTCTAAAATTTCTAAAGAAGTTTATGGCGATCCTAATAAGTATAATACGATATTCGAAGCCAATAAACCTATGCTTACACACCCTGATAAAATCTATCCAGGTCAGAAGTTAGTGATTCCGGCATTGGGATAAATAATTTTTAAATTGAAATAATGACAAGCACTTCCATTTGGAGGTGCTTTTTTTATATATAAGATTGGTATTGGATTTTACACACTTTTTTGAACAGTATCAAATACAGCTACGGCATTTACCATAGCAAGGTTTTAAAATGGGTTGGACCATTTTAAAACCGCTATTGGTATAAGGCAGACGGGCTCTACTTAATTGTGGAATATGGATTTAAAGAAATTAAGGCTTTACTACAGTGGAAGAAGTCAAAGGCTCTTTCACTTCGCCATATATTTTTATCAGACTGATAGGATTTTTCTGATCATTGGAATAAACAGTAATGGTCTTCGAGAATTGTCCAACGCGAGTTGTATTGTATCGAATTTTTATTACGGCTTTTTTCTTTGGGGCAATAGCTTCAGTAGGGCAATTAGGCACGGTACATCCGCAGCTAGCTCTGCAACTATTTATAATTAATGGATAGTTTCCAACATTGGTCACCGTAACCTCTCTAAAAGGATTTGAATCATACTCGATAAGACCAAAATTGATTTCAGTAGCACTAAATTGAATAGTCCCAGCCTCTATAGCGTCCTGAGCGTGAGCACTGATATAGGATATGCAAAAAAACCAAACTACAAAATATTTATTCATTTACGTCCCTTTCTATCTTAGAGATACAAAGTTGGTGAAAGTTTAGTATTCCTTAGGGTTAAAAAGACTAAATGATAATCAAAAAAAAGAAACTATTCTTAATTTAATACTTCTTTTACGGCTTCTGCGGCTTCACGCAATAAGATGGCAGACTTTACTTTCAAGCCACTCTCATCTATAATCCGTTTACCTTCCACAGCATTGGTACCTTGAAGTCTAACAATGATGGGAACGGGGATATTTCCTATGGATTTATATGCATCTACTACACCCTGAGCCACACGATCACAGCGAACTATACCACCGAATATATTAATTAAAATTGCTTTCACATTGGAATCTTGCAATATAATTCTAAAGGCTTTTTCTACACGTTCGGCGTTTGCTGTTCCACCCACATCAAGAAAGTTTGCGGGATCTCCACCGCTTAGTTTAATGATATCCATGGTAGCCATAGCCAATCCTGCACCATTGACCATGCAACCAACGTTGCCATCAAGTTTTACATAGTTAAGATCGTAACTTACGGCTTCTACTTCTGTAGGATCTAATTCACGTTTGTCCTCCTTAGCAGCAAGCTCCGCTTGTCTATAGAGGGCATTGTCATCTATGGAGATTTTACCATCTACAGCTATTATTTTATCATCGGATGTTTTGAGACATGGATTAATCTCCACCAGAGTAGCATCAGCACCAACATAAGCATTGTAAATGTTTTCTACAAACTTGACCATCTCTTTGAAAGCATTGCCTTCTAATCCTAAATTAAAAGCAATCCTTCTGCATTGATAACCTTGAATGCCTATCAAAGGGTCAATATACTCTTTATGTACTTTTTCTGGATGAGATTCAGCTACTTCTTCTATCTCCATACCCCCTTCGGTAGAATAGATAATTACATTTTTCTTCGTAGTTCTATCAAGTAGGATCGAAACATAAAATTCTTTGATTTTTTCTTGTTCCCCATAGTATACATCTTCAGCTATCAAAATACGATTGACAATCTTTCCCTGTTCCCCTGTCTGAGGGGTCACGAGTTTCATTCCTAATATTGCAGATGCTTTTTCCTTGAGCTCTTCTGCATTTTTTGCAAGTTTCACCCCGCCACCTTTTCCTCTTCCACCGGCGTGCACCTGAGCTTTTACTACATACCATTGAGTGCCTGTTTGTTCCGTGAGAGCCTTACCTGCATTGACAGCATCTTGCACAGATTCTACAGCTATACCTTCTTGTATTTTTGCCCCGTACTTTTTTAATAATTCTTTCGCTTGATGTTCGTGGAGATTCATGGAAAATCTAATTTAATTGTGCAGTTTTGGAATAAATTTAAAAACTTTGCGAAGTTATAAAAAAACATTTAGTTGAAAATATAATTTATTGACTGCAACTCCAATTATTTCTGCAAAAAATATCAAAAAGACCTACAACTATTTGACAGTTTTGGATGTGGAAAAGATTTCTATAGAATCTAATTTAGTCACAACTATTATAGGACCATCAGGAGCAGGCAAGAGCACATTGCTTCATATTTTAGGAACCTTGCTGAAACCGACAGAAGGAGAAATATGGTTGCAAAATGAGTGTATTTCCAATATGAATGACAATCAGTTAGCATGGATTCGCAATCAATTTTTAGGCTTTATTTTTCAAACTCATCACCTGCTACCTGAGTTTAATGCGATTGAAAATGTATGTTTACCTGCATTAATAGGAAATAGAAATGAAGTAGATTATTTATCCAAGGCCAAAGAACTGCTTGATTTTATCGGATTGAAAGATAGAATGCTACATAAACCTACTGAGCTAAGTGGAGGCGAGCAGCAACGAGTTTCTATAGCAAGAGCATTAATCAATCAGCCAAAAATAGTTTTCGCAGATGAGCCTACAGGTAACTTGGACACGCACAACGCACAAGGAATACATGAGTTATTTTTCAAACTAAAAAAAGAATTTGGCTATACATTCCTCATAGTGACTCATAATCCTGAATTAGCCAAAAATAGTGATCGTATTATTGAAATGAAAGACGGTAAATTGGCTTAGCTGTGAGGTACAATTCTACCTGTAACAAAGATTTTGTATTGGACAGATTTTTTACTACCCCATTTTTGCTTTTAACTTATCTAAAATCGCTCTCTTTTTCTTTTTATATTCACCGAAAGAAATCATAGACTTCGTTTCTTCATCCCACATATTGGCAAAAATAGTTTTGAAACTTTGTGTCAAAGTGAGAGGTATACAATACTTCTGGAAAATAGGATTTTCTATACTGCATTTTCTCAAATTATAAAAAGGAATTGTAGGTGCTAAATGATGAATATGGTGATAACCAATATTTCCTGTCATAAAATGAAGGAACCGCGGCAATTTATAATAAGTACTCCCTCTAATTGCTGACAATAAGTAGTTCCAATTTTCTTTACCTTCTTTATATACTTCTTTGTATTGGTGCTGGACATAGAAAAACCATAAAGCCATAGTGCCAAAAAAGAATAGATTTATAAACTGTACTAAGAAGAAATTCTTCCACCCCATAAGCCAACCAAGAGCGATGTAGGCTATAGTGAAAAGAACATTATTTACCGTGACATTATTTTTTACTTTTTCAAAATATTCCCCAGATAAGAAACGGAATCGATTGAAAAGTGTTACATAGCTAAATCCTCCTAAAGTAAGAATATATAGCGGACTTCTATAGATTCTATAACGAATCTTCTTTTTCCAATTGAGCGCCGCATATTGTTCCGTTGTCAAGCATTCGAAATCTCCAATATCACATGTCTCTAATTGGCCATTATGTGCATGGTGAAAGTCGTGAGATTTAGCCCAGTATTGATAAGGTATGATGGTGAAAAAGCTACATATAGTACCAATAGTATCATTCAGCCATTTTTTGGCAGTGAATGATTTATGACCACAATCATGCTGAATTATAAAAATTCGACCCAATGCCAGTCCATTAAATAATCCTATAAGAACTACCCACCATGCAGAATACCCTTTATAAAGCAACCAAAACTGCAATGCCCAAACGCTGCCGTACATTAAAAAGGTTATAGCAGTGTGAAAAAGTGCTTTTTTGGTACTAGGTACTTGGTACTCACGAATGATTTTATGCCAATCCTTTAGGTCTTGTTTAATGTTTTCATATAATTCCTGATTCGCGCTTGCAATTGCTGCATTCATGGAGATAACTAATTTAAGACTTTAAGGTACAAAATTACTCAATTTAGGCTAAACGGCAAGTTTAACTTTATCTAGACTTATAACATCATATAAATCAGTCAGAAATTCTTCGCTTGGCTTAATCTTAAAGGCCAAACTTTTAAATTCTATGGCTATCACTGGATTTTTGAGTTCTTCTTCTGCTATATCCAATGGTTCTTCATCAGTGGTGATTTCTATTTTCGATATGGGCGATTCCAAACTCAATACCACAGGGATATTCCCTTGGTGTTTTTTAAGAACATATTCCAGTCGAGCTATGGTTTCCTGATTGGTTTCAGACAATAATAAAGATATCGTAAATTTATTCGCTTGTTGAAAGAAATTAGACTCAGGTATCACAGATTCTATTTTCATGAATTCTATGAGACGATTCTCATTCTTAGGTTTAAATGAATCCCATTTAACTTTTAACATCACCGCCTTACCATCTTCAATATATTTCCCAAACTCGTCGTAGTTTTTGTCTCGAAGAGTAAATGACATATTGTCTTCAAGACCTACTAATTCAAATTTTAAATATGGTTTCTGGTTCGTGCTGGTTCCTTTGACTATATCTTTTACCATGCCTAAAATTATTTCCGTTTTCTTAGAAAGTTTCACCTCTTCAAAAGCGGGCATAGTGATGTCGGAAATCAATTTTTTATATCTATCTAAAGGATGTCCGCTCATATATAGACCCAATACCTCTTTTTCTTTCTCTAGTTTTTCGAGTTCAGAAAATGGTGAAACTGAAGGTGGTGTAGGCTTTTCTACCATATCTTGAAAGGACTCACCAAAAAGATTAGTCTCATCCACCTTTGACCTATTCAAATCATTAGCATATCGAATTAACTTTTCAATAAAGGATTGGGTATTTTCAGCACCAAAATATTGTTCTCGCTTGACTTCAGAGAAACAATCCAAAGCACCTGAAATAGCAAGTGCTTCCAAGACTTTTTTATTGGCATTTTTACTTCCCATGCGTGAGACAAAATCGTATACATCCTCAAACCGACCCTTGGTCTCTCTAATTTGAACCATTTCCTTTATGACATTCTCGCCCACCCCTTTAATAGCTGATAGTCCAAATCGAATTTGTCCCTTCGCATTTACAGTGAAAATATAATTACTTTCATTGACATCTGGACCCAGTACCTCTAACCCCATTTTCTTAGAAACCTCAATATATTTTTTTATATCATCCGTTTTATCCATATTATTTGACATCAGACCAGCCATAAATTCTGAAGGGTAGTTGGCCTTTAGGTAGGCACATTGATAAGCAATCAATGCATAGCAGGTTGAGTGCGATTTATTAAAGGCGTATTGAGCAAATTTCTCCATATCCGCCCATATTTTTTTTGCCTTGTTTTCATCATGTCCATTCGAAACACATCCGTCAATAAACAAAGTAAATAGCTTATCCATTTCTTCTTTAATCTTTTTTCCCATTGCCTTACGCAAAGAGTCTGCCTGTCCTTTAGTAAAATTAGCAAGTTTCTGAGAAAGTAGCATCACCTGTTCTTGGTATACCATAATGCCATAGGTTTCTTCTAGAATTTCTTTACTAGCTTCTATATCATACGAAACTTCTTCTGTGCCGTGCTTACGTGCTATATAGTTTGGAATATAGTCCATTGGGCCTGGTCTATATAGGGCATTCATAGCTATGAGATCGGTAAACCTGTCGGGCTTTAATCCCCTTAAATTTGATTTCATGCCATCACTTTCAAATTGGAAAATACCATCTGTATTCGCTTGTTGAAATATGACATAAGCTTTTTCATCATCTAGAGGTATATTTTCAATATCTATTTCGATTCCATGCCTAGCTTTTATAATGGACAATATATCTTTTAAAATACTTAAGTTTTTGAGACCTAAAAAGTCCATTTTTAGGAGGCCTACCTTCTCCACTATATCTTTATCGTATTGTGTTACCAGCATTTCACTATCTTTAGCAGTAGACAGAGGAATCAGCTCCTTTAGATCTTGTGGTGCAATAATAACCCCACAAGCGTGAACGCCTGTGTTTCGGACAGATCCTTTTAGTTTTATAGCTGTATCTACTACCGTTTTATAAGTTGAATTCTCCGTATAAAGTTGTCTGAATGTATCGGCTTTTACTCTATCCGTTTCTTTCATTGACTTTCTCACTTCTGGATACTTGCTGTTATCTAGGATAGTAGGTAAATCATGATCTGGTACAGCCTTGGCTAAGACATTAGTTTCTAAAATAGGGACATCTAATACTCTGGCTACATCGCGTATGGCCATTTTCTCTTTCATAGTTCCATAGGTAACAATTTGAGCTACATTGTTTCTTCCATATTTCTCTACGACATAGTCTAAGACACTTTGTCTGCCTGCATCTTCAAAATCGATATCAATATCTGGAAAACTCACACGCTCTGGGTTCAGAAATCGCTCAAAGAGCAAACCATATTCAATAGGATCTACTTGAGTGATGCCTAGACAATATGATACTACGGAGCCTGCTGCTGAGCCTCTGCCAGGTCCTACTGATACCTTCATGCGGCGAGCTTCGGTCAGGAAATCTTCTATGACCAAGAAGTATCCCTCAAACTTTGAATCAAAAATAGTTTTTAATTCTAATTCTATTCTATCAGAAATTTCTTGTGTTATCTCTTTATAACGTTTCCTAGCACCTTCATATACGAGATAGCGCATGTATTCGGCTTGCGTACTATAGTTTGAGGGCACTAGAAAATTAGGCATCATAATTTGACGCTTCAAATCGAGCTTCTCTATCTTATCCACAATGTGTAAGGTATTATCTATACTTTGTGGAACATCTGAGAATAACTTTTGCATTTCAGCTGTCGTCTTAAAATAAAATTGATTGTTGGGAAATCCAAATCTAGTTTCCGCATTATAGCCTTCTTCATCGTCAGATTTAATAGGTAGAGACTTCTTAGACCCTGTGTTAATGCATAATAAAGTATCATGCATGTCACTATCGGCCTCATCTACATAATGGGAATCATTAGTAGCTATAATTCTGACATTGTATCGTTGTCCCCATTTAATTAGAATCTGATTGAGATCTTCCTGACTTAACCCAGTTCCATTTATATTTTCAATCTGATGTCTTTGAATTTCTATGTAATAATCCTCTCCGAATAAGTCCAGCCATTCTTTAAATACTTGTTCTCCTTCTTCTTCGCCTTTATTAAGGATGGTTTGTGGCACGATGCCTCCGATGCAACATGTCGTAGCAACGAGTCCTTCTTTGTGCTGTTTTAGAAGGTTTAAGTCTATTCTGGGAAATTTCCCATACAGTCCCTCCTTGTAAGCAAGTGAAGTCATTATGGTTAAATTCTTGTATCCAATCTCATTTTTAGCTAATAACAACTGGTGGTAGCGTTTGTCTCGTTTGCCAGTTCCAGCAAATGAGGTCAAATGCATGTCTTCTACCATATAAAATTCGCAACCTACTATGGGCTTGATATTTTCTTTATTACAGGTATTGACAAACTCGAAAACTCCGAACATGTTACCATGGTCAGTAATAGCGGCAGCAGGCATACCATCTGTAGCTGCTTTTTTAACCATTTGATTTATACCTGCAGCTCCATCTAGAATGGAATATTGGGTGTGACAATGAAGATGACAAAAATCAGACATAAGCAAATTTAAGGACTTGTGGCTAGTCAATAATGGAATAGTAATGACAAATTATCCACAGTTTTGTATGAGCTTGATTTTTATGCAAAAATGATACTATTGTATATTAAACTTAGTTATATTTGTGGAGTCAAAACGACTATATTTTCATAACATAAAATTATATTTCAATGAAAAGAACAATTATTTTAATGGCTGGTCTAAGTCTTATGATGACCACTAGCTGCAATCAAGAACCAAAAATGCCTACAGATGAGGAAATAGCCCAGAAAGTTCAAGATAAGTATGGTGCAGAATTAAACACCCTGAAAGAACTTAAAAAAATGCAATGTGATGAGTCTATTAATCAACAAGTAAGTGAAAGATTAGCCGCTTCTCAAACTCCCGCGCCAGCTACCAAGTAATATTTAAATTTATTAAACATAAGATCAAATGAAAAAAATTAATCTAATACTAGTAAGTGGAGCTTTTTCCACTCTAATGCTAATTCAGAGTTGTCAACAACCAGAAGCAGATCAGGCAACTATAGATGCTAAGGTGACAGAAGCCTATAATGCAGAAAAAATGAAAGTGGAAAATGAGGCTGCTACTGCTTGTGAAGATGCCATCAATGCGCAGGTTAAAATGGTACAGGACTCTCTTTCACATTTGAGTGCAAAGGCTCAAGCGGATCTTTTAGCTAAAACACAAAGAGAGTTGAAAGCTGCACAAATGAAAGCGGAGGCTTTGAAGAAAAAAGCTGTGGCTGATGCTAAGAAAACAGCTGAGAAAGTGAAGACAGTAGATAAGACTCCTGCAAAACCAGTGCTAGATGCAAAAGGCAACCAAGTAGGAACAGCTGTGACAAGAGGTAGTGATGTCAAATCGGATCCAGCTATTAAACTAGATGACAAAGGTAACCAACAAGGCACTTCGGTTACGAGATAAAAAAAAGACTCCATTAAGGAGTCTTTTTTTTTATTTAGTTAGCTAAGAATTTATTTTTTTAAAGTAGTTTCACAATTATGTAAACCAGCTGTATTAGAAGCGGTATATGTAAACTTCCAACTTCCATCAGTTTGTTTAACACCTTTGCCCTTGAAGGTCACACCGCATTGAGGAGTTTCTTCTAACACAATTTCTCCATTCGTTATGTTGCCATAACAAATGACATCAGTTACCACACCACCATTAGAGCAACCAAAATATTGATTCAAGTTTGTAATTTTTACTCTAGATACAGCTGGCACGTCAGCGACAATAGTTGTAGTGCCAGTTCTAGCATTTGGTGACGAACCTATAAGTGCAGTAGAAACCTGATTCCATGACCCAATGATTGACGTCATGACTAAGGTCGAACAATTTGTTCCAGAATATCCCGCATTACATTTACAATTACAATTTGAGCCACTAGCCTCTAAAGTACCGTTGCCACTGCATAAAGTAAGTGCACTTTTATCTTTGCATGGATCAGAAGAACAAGAGGAAATTACAAGAGCTCCAAGAGCCATGAATGAGTAAATTAATTTTTTCATTATTATTTATTTTAATTTTTTAAATCACAAATATATTATAAATGCTAGACATGTAAGCTTAAATTTTTTTCATTCTATACTACAAATTGAGTTATATTTGCAGAATAACCAATGAGTATGGAAAATTCTGAGACATTTTTAGGCTTAGAAAAGGACTTATTATCCACCATTTTGAGTACATCGCTTACTATTGTAAGTATTTTTCTAGCAGTGACCATAGGGTATTATGTTTACCATTACATATTTGAAAAAAAGAATAAAAAAAACAATTAAATATGCAGAAATTGCTGAATGGAAAAACCGTTATAGTCACAGGTGGGAGTAGAGGTATAGGAAGAGCTATTGTACTCGAACTAGCGAAGGAAGGTGCCAATGTGGTTTTTTCATACCATTCTAGTGAAGCAAAGGCTATGGAGTTAGTTCGGGAAATCGAAAATTTAGGTTCACTAGGCTTGGCCGTGAAAAGCGATGCTTCTTCTTTTACAGCTGCTAAGGAACTTTGCGATGCTGCCATTGGCAAGTTTACAACTATTGATGTAATAGTCAATAATGCTGGTATAACAAGAGATACCTTGCTTATGCGCATGAATGAAGAACAATGGGACGAGGTCATCAACAATAATTTAAAGTCAGCCTTTAATTTGACTAAACACGCATCTGCAGTAATGCTGAAGCAAAGAAAAGGCAGTATCATTAATATTACATCGATCGTAGGACTAAAAGGACAAGCAGGTCAGGTGAATTATTCTGCATCCAAAGCTGGGATGATAGGATTGACAAAGTCTGTGGCGGATGAGCTCGGTTCGCGTAATATTAGATGCAATGCTATAGCTCCTGGTTTTATTCAAACTGAAATGACCGATGAATTGCCAGAGGATCTTAAGAAAAAATATTTAGATCAAATTCCTATGAAACGATTTGCGACTGCGGATGAGGTAGCTAAAGTAGTAGTATTCTTAGCCTCCGATATGAGTTCCTATGTCACTGGACAAATTATCGGCGTTTGCGGTGGTTTGGCGAGATAAACTAGATAGGCAAGCTAATATTTTTTTGCAAATTCACAGGCATTGCGTCTACAAAAGTAAAAGTATCAAGTCCTTTGAAATTAATATTTTAGCTTGGTTAAGTTGTATTTCAACAATCTAACTATCTTTGTAGCAACTATTTTGATATGCAAAGAATAGAATTCCTACAATCTAGCTTTATCGCTGGTGTTTCAATACCCCTACTTCAGTCCTATAGTCATCTTTGGAAGGGAGTGGATGCCCCTTTTGAAAAGTTAACCCTTATTCATACCAATGATACACATAGCAGAATTGATCCATTTGAAGACGGAGAGTATAAAGGATTAGGTGGTGTAATAGCTAGAAAACAGGCTATTGATGAAGTTAGAACAACAGAGAGCAATACTCTTTTATTAGATGCCGGTGATATTTTTCAAGGGACTCCCTATTTTAACATGTATCAAGGTGAGATAGAAATGAAGGCTATGTCCTACCTAGGATATGACGCAAGCACTATAGGTAATCACGATTTTGACAACGGAGCAGCTAATCTCGCTAAACAAATGGACCATGCCAATTTTCCATTTATTATTAGCAACTATGATGTGACAGATTCTAATCTAGCCAATAAGGTAGCACCATATATTGTTTTTAATAAAGGTAAAATAAAAGTAGGGGTTTTAGGCATTGGGATAGAGCTTGATGGACTTGTAAGTAAGAAAAATTATGGAAATATCATTTATCAAGACCCAGTTGAAGTAGCAAATAGGTATGCAAGAATATTGAAGGAAGATGAGAATTGTGATATAATTATTTGTTTATCACATTTAGGTTATAGTTATAAGAGTAAAAAAATTAGCGATTTAATTTTGGCAGAAAAAGTGGACAATATTGATGTAATAATTGGAGGTCATACGCATACATTTTTAGATTGCCCGACCCTAGTTCAAAAACCTGAAAAAAAATTTGTCATAATAAATCAGGTGGGCTTTGGCGGCATAACTCTCGGCAAATTAGATATTTATTTTAACAGAAACAAAAAAGCAATCGAGAAAAACCTATCTAATTTGATAAAATGTCAGATTTAAGCAAAAAAAACTCTAGTTATTCACATTAAATTGTTCATATTCGCACCACGGAAGTGAAGAAAATTTCTTAACAGAAAAATAACAATAAAATTTATGTCTGAAAATTTTGAAAAGGTGTGGGCAAAATGTCTGGAGGTGATAAAGAGTAATGTATCATCTCAAGTTTATTCTACATGGTTCGAACCTATTGTGCCAGTAGCATTAGATAAAGATATTTTGACTATACAGGTGCCTTCTCAATTTTTTTATGAGTGGCTCGAAGAACACTATGTGACTATTATTCGGAAAGCATTGATGAGAGAAATTGGCGAAAAAGCTAAACTTGAATATCGCATTCTACTTGATAAAAATGATAGCAAGAGTGCCATCTCTTACCCAAATACTAAAGGAAACTCTAGTGAAAATTCTGAGACATTTATGCCAATAACTGTAGGTAATCAAATTCGCAATCCTTTTGTAATTCCTGGTATTAAAAAGGTCAGCATAGATTCACAGTTAAACCCTATTTTTACCTTTGAAAGTTTTATAGAAGGCGACTGCAATCGATTATCTAGAGCTGCTGGTTATGCCGTAGCTAAGAAACCTGGAGGCACAGCATTTAATCCATTGTTTCTATATGGTGGCACTGGAGTGGGGAAGTCCCATTTGCTGCAAGCAATAGGTAATCAAATAAAACAAATTACTCCGAGTAAAACGGTTCTATATATACAATCGGATAAATTTATTAATCAATTTATCGAGTCTGCTAAGAATAACAATACACATGAGTTTATCAACTTTTATAATCTCATCGATGTTTTGTTAATAGATGACATTCAATTCTTTTCTGGTAAAGAAAAATCTCAGGAGATATTTTTCAATATATTTAATCACCTACATAATAATGGTAAACAATTAGTCATTACTTCTGACAGAGCTCCAAAAGATATGGATGGGATAGAAGAAAGATTGTTGTCCAGATTAAAGTGGGGGCTGCTCGCTGAAATGGGAATGCCAGATTACGAGACGCGCTATTCTATCCTTGAAAAAAAGATGTATGCTGACGGAGTTATATTACCTAAAGAGGTAGTTGAGTATGTAGCCTTTAATATCAATACTAATGTGAGAGATCTAGAGGGTGCCATGATAGCCCTTCTGGCGCAAGCTTCACTTGTGAAGAAAGATGTAGACATAGATTTAGCCAAGAAAATAATTAAAAACTATGTCAAGTCCGTATCCAGAGAAGTTTCTGTAGAGTATATTCAGAAAACAGTTTGTGAATTCATCGGTGTAAATGCGGATTTACTCAAACAAAATACACGGAAGAGAGAGGTAGTCAATGCCCGACAAATCTCTATGTATTTAGCAAAAAAATACACCAAAAATTCACTGAAAGAAATAGGTCGTCATTTTGGCAATAAGGATCATAGTACAGTCATTCACTCCATTCAAGTGGTAGATAATCTTCTCGAGGTAGATAAGAAATTTAGAGAAGACCTAGAAGAGCTCAAGAAAAGAATTAATTTGAGCAATTTATAAGCCAAATAAAAAAATAATTATATATTTGCACTCCTTTTTAGCAGGGAGTTGCTAAAGGTGAGGTGGGTGAGAGGCTGAAACCACCAGTTTGCTAAACTGACGTACGGGAAACTGTACCGCGGGTTCGAATCCCGCCCTCACCGCAAAATTAATTAGGGATGTAGCGCAGTCCGGTAGCGCACCTGGTTTGGGACCAGGTGGTCGCAGGTTCGAATCCTGTCATCCCTACATTAGTTAAAAAGCCTTGCAGAAATGTGAGGCTTTTTTGTTTTCTATTAGTCAGTGTTTATAGGGTTTTCAAGGGATTTATTTAATTTCTTATCCTATATAGTTCTTCTCAAATTCAAGTCAATTTTTAATAATTACTGACACTAATTTGTACACTTTTTAAAAGTGTCTTGACACCTTTTTGACACTTTTCAAGTTCATTAAATCCCTTTATCAATAAGGGTTAAGAGCATTAGCTTTTATTTTCATTAACAAATCTTCACACACTTTTAAATGACACCTTCAAAAGGTGTCAAATCATTCACTTTTTAAACTAATCTCAATATGGCTACAAATAGCTTTACATTGAAGTTTGTAGTTAAAACTGAGAAACAGGACAATTTTGGATTAGTTCCCATATATGCTAAGATGTATATCAATGGTCAGAAATTAGAACTATCCACTAATAAAAGAATAGAGTCTTTTAAATGGGATAAATACAATAAGAATGCTAAATTTGACAATGACCTAAATGAGTTCCTTGAATTGTTTAAGACTAAAATGTATAATACTTATTCAAAGGCTTTATTAAATGATGAGTATTTGACCCCAGAGTTATTTAAAACAATGCTAAAAGGAGTCAAGAAACCTACTCAAATAGTCCACTATCTCATAGAAACAGCAACACTTCATAATACCAATTTTGAAAAAATGATAGGAATCAAATATTCCTATGGTAGCTACAAGAACTACAAATCCACTCTCAAATATCTGAAAGAGTTTGTTCCTATTTATTCTGGTAATAAGGATATTCCTTTAGAAGAAGTCAATTATAACTTCTGTGAAGCCTATTATGGTTATGTAACTACAGAAAAGACTTGCACCACTAATGGAGCAAATAAGCAAATTCAGAGATTGAAGAAAATTATCAACTATGCCATAAAGCAAGGATTTATCTCAAAAAACCCTATGGCTACTTTTACCCTTGAATTTAAACAAGTAAATAGGGTTATTCTTACTATAGAGGAACTTAAAAAGCTTATCCAGTTTGATTTTCAAAGACCTACTTTGGAGAAAGTTAGAGATGTATTCATATTCCAATGCTTCACAGGTTTATCTTATGCAGATATTAAAACCTTGAATTTAAGGGATATTGAAGATAATCTCATTAAAATGGATAGAGCTAAAACTGGCAATAAGTTTGTAGTTCCATTACTTCCACAAGCCTTAGAGCTAATAGATAAGTATGCTGACTATGAGAATGCTACTAAACCAATCTTTCCTGTACTATCCAATCAGAAGATGAATCTAAACTTAAAACTGATACAGGAAATAGTAGGAATCAAGAAGTCCTTAACCACTCATATAGGCAGACATACATTTGCTACAACTATAGCTCTGGCTAATGGA
The DNA here is from genome assembly GCA_016787225.1 of Chitinophagales bacterium. Lineage (NCBI taxonomy): Bacteria > Pseudomonadati > Bacteroidota > Chitinophagia > Chitinophagales > Chitinophagales bacterium. The sequence goes on along the minus strand of JAEUUY010000022.1, from coordinate 174,231 downwards.
GTACCTATAGAAACTGTATCTAAAATGCTTGGTCATACCAAAATCTCTACTACACAAGTTTACGCAAAGGTTTTGGATGATAAGATTATCAAGGATATGGATAAGCTTAAGGATAGATTTTGAAAAATGGGATTTTTACTAACATAATGGTGTAATCTCTATTGTTATATATATATTATTTTATATTTTATTCTAATCTATGACAATAGAGATTTTTTCCATTTTTCAACTTCTAATGTAGGTGGTAGGCCTATGTTTTCGTGTAAAACCTTTGAAAGAATTCCTTTTACATATTCTTCATTGCCCTCAGTAGTCACTATTGAATCATGAATAGTTAAAATTAGCAAATCTGGGTTTTCTTCAGAAATAATTTTACAAGCTTTATGCAATACAAGTTTAGCTTCTAGATTTTGAAGAAAACAAGCCAATGAATTATGTTTCTCATACTTTAGTAAATAATAGGCTTCAAATATTGAAGGAAATGTAGTTTTTAGAACATTTGTATAGCCTTGAAAATGCCAATAATCATTTTTGCTAAAAAGAAGACTTATCAATATTTTTTTAGCTTTTTTTCTAACTATTTTTGGATCTAAATCCAAATCTATTAAGGAATGGTTTTGCAAAGCACAGCCAAAATATTCATAAATAAGTCCATTTGAAATAATTTCTAAAAAGTCTTTTGTGTCTTGTTTTTCTCCTAATTCAACTAGTTTATTTTCAAAATTGGTATAATTATTATCATTTCTAAAAATTGGATTATAATACTTGATTATATTTTCACAATTATTCAAATCAAAATGAAATTTACTAAATAAAATTGATGATAAGTAAGGTTGAGAGTTTTTAATATCAATAGCAACTAGATTTTTGCCATTGTATCTAATGAACTGCCTAAGTTCTTTTTTAATTTGAGTAAGAACTGTATATAATCTTCCTGCATTATTATCTATGCTATATTGAAAATCTCCTCTATGTAACTTGTGAATTACAATCATTCTAGAACAAAACTTTCTATTTGCTATTCTCTTTTTGACTTTATTTTTTAAGTCTTTTTTATACTCATTTAAGAGATAAGTTGAAGCTCCCTCAAAATCTATAGTTAAGTTTTTGTTTAACCACTTTGTAATATATGGCAATTCCTTATTAATAATTGAATCTCCATTATTTTCAGATTCAATTTCAGTATTATCAAGGTCAATGAATTTAAGTATGCTTTTTATAAGAGTATATTTTGTAATTTCAATTGGTTTCACTTTAGTTTCATAATTAAGATGATATCCATACCCCTTTGACTTCCCTGTATCTTTGATATAATGATTATCAGTTTCAATTATTTTATTTTCAATTAGATAGTCTAAATATAATCTATAGTCTTTAATCCTTCTCTGAACTAATGGAGAATAGAATTGAGTAAATTCACTAATCAATTCCTTATTCCTAGAAGGAATATCATTAATCAAACTAATGAGATAGATAAAACAATCCCTATGATGCTTAAAATTGGGGGGCTTTTCAGATAATATTTTATCAATGTCTAAATTCTCTGGAATGTATAATGTTAAAACTTTTGGTACATTCCACTTTACTTGATTTACATAATTTGAATCAAGATTTTCTGCACTGTTTAGGCAAAGTGCTTTCCTTTTTGCTTTTTTATTATAATTCATTGTAATACCATTTGGTACTACAATGCCACTAGGGAATTTTAAGTTGAGATATAGATTTAATCTATTCTCTAGAGATAATACTTGATAAAATCAAGATGGTTCACACCCACAAATGTTATTCTCAATGAACTATAATGACTGCAAAATTAAATCAAAAAATATTTATTAATCAATTAAATTTTTTATTAACCCATTAAACCCTTTTAAATTATGCAATTAAGAAAAAGTCAAAAACAATTTACAAAAATCAGAATGGCTTTACAAGCTCCAAGTGGAGGAGGTAAAACTATGTCAGCATTATTGATAGCCTATGGACTATCTAATGACTGGGAAAAAGTAGCTATAATAGATACAGAAGCAGGAAGTGCAGACCTCTATTCTAGCTTAGGTAAATACAATGTATTACCTCTAGATAATCCTTATAGTCCTGAAAACTATATTAAGGCAATAGACCTATGTGAAGATGCAGGTATGGAAGTGATAATTATAGATAGTATCTCTCATTTATGGGAATATCTATTGGATTATCATTCTAATATGGCAGGAAATAGCTTCACAAATTGGGCAAAAATAAATCCAATGCTTAAAAGCTTTGTAGATAAAATTCTTAGCAGTAAATGTCATGTTATCTGTACTTTGAGAGTGAAACAAGATTATGTACTTAATCTTAAAGATGGTAAGCATATTCCAGAGAAGGTGGGTTTAAAGTCAAACTTTAGAGATGGATTTGATTTTGAGATGACCATAGTTTTAGATATTGATATCAAGAATATGGCTACAAGTTCTAAGGATAGAACAAATCTATTCTCTTCAAAACCAGCTTTCAAATTAACCCCTGATACAGGTAAACTTATCAAAGAATGGTGTGAATCTGGAATAACAATAGAAGAAATACAAAAAGAAATTCAAGCTACAAAGAATGTAGATGAATTGAATGAAATCTATAAAAGATATTCCTATCTATATACCCACTTACAAGCTGATTTTGTTACTAGAAAAGCTGAATTAAATAGCAGCAATAAAGCTGTTATAGCCAATGAATTACTTAACCCTCAAAATTTTTCTAACAATGGAACTACAACTTTATAATGAAGATACAGCAGTTATTGCTAAAAAAGAGTACCAACATAAGCCTTTCATAGAAGCAAATACACAGGAGGTGTCAATAGCTCATTTAAAGAATGACTGTATAGTGCCAGTATTCAGTAAAGACTGTGAAAGGACAATTTCACATTCTGACTTTATTGAGATTACACAATTCTGTGTATCTAAATTGTTCCCTAATCAAAGAATAGACACTCCAGAATTAAGGGTCTCACACCCTTTAAAAGGAAGGGTTGCAGAGGCTGTGAATAAACAAGTTAATGAATTATTAGACCATGAGAAAACTCTCTATTATGAAAGAATGGCTTTCATTGTTAGAATCCCTAGTATTACTGAAACTATCAATGGCAATGAACTTGCTTTAACTATTGGAGGAGTAAGGTCATATAATCAAGAGAATCTCTACAATAAGAAGTCTATGGAGAAATTCAAGTTCTTTATAGGTTTCCAGAATAAAGTATGCTGTAATTTGTGTGTAAGCTCTGATGGTTTTGTGGAAGAAATGAGAGTAGGTAGTTTGGAGGAAATGAGTACAAAGATTGTACAAGTAATCCAAAACTATAATATGGAGAAACATATCTATGAAATGCAGGATTTAACTAGTAAAGCTCTTACAGAACAACAATTTGCTCAATTATTAGGTAAAACTAGACTATATCAGCATTTACCAAAGATAGAGAAAACCTTAATCCCAGAACTAAACTATAATGATGGTCAATTTAGCAGTATAGCTAGAGATTATTATCTTGACAATAGCTTCTGTAGAGATGAATCAGGAGATATAAATCTATGGAATGTTTACAACCTCTTTACCTCTGCAAATAAGAGTAGTTACATAGATAACTTCCTTACAAGACAAGTAAATGCCTTTGAATTTACAAATGGTATAAAGTCTGCTTTAGAACAAGACTCCCCTTATAGCTGGTTTATCAACTAGCTAATTTTAAAGAAAATTGATTGCAATCTGTCCAATGTCTTGTTGATGATACCATAACTTTTAGGTAATGAGAACAATCTGGACTCTTTAGACACCCAAATATCTATAGAATTTCTATAGGTAGTTGGGTGTTTTTTTTAACTTTACCATTAAAAATATATGAAATATTTTAAATATTTAGCTTTAATACTCCTTTTAGCTCAACTTCAAGCTTGTGGGGTAGCCCTTAGATTTTTTCAAGCTTTTGTAGCAGAAGAAACTGGATTGGCTGTATTAGGAGATTTATCAATAGTCAGAAGTGCAGGAAGATTTGTATTAGGCAGTAGAACTATTTTTAAATCAAGGATTAGAAATTTAAGAAAATATACAGTCAGAGGTAAATCTGTTATAAGATATCCAAATCCAAAAGGAAAGGGCTTTATTAATCTTTTTGGACTTACCAATGAAGGTTATTTGAGAGATTTGAAAACAGGAGAAGTCTACAATATTAAACTAGAAGAAGTAGGAATTGTAAATACAAGAGCTAATCAAATTAATTTAAGAAGCACCCCAGAATTGAAAGGGAATTCAAATGTAATTGCTAAACTGAAAGATTGTGACCTTGTAAAAATAGTTAGGCAAGAAGGAGATTGGTATTTAGTTGAATGTAAAGAAACTTTCCAAGGTTGGGCACATAGAACATTAGTTCAAAAGCTAAAAGATGAAGTTAAAGATGCATTAAAAGACCAATTGAAGGACTATTTGACTAATTATTTTGAAGATACAGTAAATTATAATAATCCATATGTTGGATATCAAACTGAAAACTTTAATGAAAATTATTCTCCAATAAATAATAGTGGAATAGTTGCTCCTAAGGTTAGTGGAATAATAGCTAGCAGTAATGGAATAACAGAACCTAGAATAGGAGATGGTACAAGTTCTTTTTTAAATCAAAACAATTCTAAATTATACTATACCCAAAATAATGGTATCTTATATTACTACACAGAATTTCAGTTAATTGAAGGAATCTATAATGGAACAGTTTTTAGAAACTCAATGGTATCAATGAGCCCTAATTTAAATCCTACCTATTATGCATTTGATATTCAGGAATTAAAGTATCATTTTGAGGTTAAGTATGCTGAAGATGCTAATCAGAATACTATTTATACAATTCATTACCTAAGTGGAGCCTATCAATTGTATTATAGACAAATTATTGAGGGATTAAGAACTCAAAGGATTGATCCTCATACTTGGATAACTAGAGGATATGATGGTGCAAAGAGTGAGATTCAAAATTTTGGTGAATTTAAAAGGTTTGTTCCTAGATATAATGGTCAGTAAAATAAAAATAGGCACTATTAACCTTGATTGGTGCAAGAAACCTAAAATTTTCCTAGATAATATAAAAGAATCCATTAAGTCACAAAAATTTGACTTTATAGTAATTACTGAAAATATTGAAGATTTCAATTTTGACCCTTCCTACAATACATATCATACAAATCCTATACCAATAGAGGAAGAATATGAGTATTTGCATTATGGTGAATATTTAGGTGGTAAAATACCAGTAAGAGTTTCCATTTATACCAGACATAAAGCAATATGTAAATATAAAGTTTGTGACCCTAGGACTTCAATAGCTTACTCATTCTATGTAGGTAATCTAGTTTTCATTCTTTATGGCACTATTATAGGTACATATGGAATTAAATATCAAAAAGAATTAGCATTAAAAGAACTAGAAAATTTTAAAGAAGATGTCAAGTACTTGAAAGCAATTAATAGAAATCTTATTATTGCAGGTGACTTAAATACCTCATTTATTAATAGTGAAACTCATAGTCAGTTAAGTCAAATAAATAGTAGAAAAGAGATATTAGATTTTGCACAGAGTGAAAGTTTAAATAATACAACAGCCAATATACCAAATAATATTGACCATATTATTACAACTAATAGAATATCTGAGTACTACAAGGTAGAAGTGCAAGAATTTATTAATTCAGAATCTCTTAAAGACCAATATCATAAAGGAATTCAAATTGAACTAACTCAGGTTAAGGATGAAAGAGCTTATTAATTTTAAGTTTAGCATTATATTTACATTGCATTAAATTGATACTTAAACATTAATCCACATTCTTGAAACTAGATATACTCAATCCTGCTAAAAAACTCAAAGCTTCTTATCAAAGACTCCATATTGATAGGGAGAAAATAGAGCTGTTCAAAGAGAATATCAAAAAAGCTTTTGAAGATATAGCTATAGCAGATAAGAAAAAGGAATCTGAGGAACATTATAAGGCAATAGTAAGGGATTTTTTACTAGATACATACTACAAAGGGAATCATAGTATCAATACACAAGGTAGAAATGACCTTGTGATACATAATGGGTCAAATGCCACCAGTCCTGTAGGGATAATCATAGAGACTAAACAACCTTCCAATAAATCAGAGATGATTTCTGTTAAAAGCCCTAATAGCAAATCATTTCAGCAGTTAATTACTTATTTTCTTAAAGAGAGATTTGAAAATAAAAATCTAGAGATTAAGCACCTAATTATCTCAAATATCTATGAATGGTACATATTTGATGCTAGTGATTTTGAGAGATATTTCTATGACAATAAAAAAATCAAAGATAGCTATCTAGACTGGACAAATAAGACCTCATTAATGTCTAAAACAGATTGGTTTTACAAAGAAGTTTTATTTCCTCATATAGAAGAAAATCTAGAATCTATTCCTTGTACTTATTTCAATCTCAAGGATTATGAATCTATCATAAATAATGACAATTTAGAGGATGATGAAGCTCTACTGGATTTATACAAAATCCTAAGTTCAGAGCATTTATTGAAGAAGCAAATAGCCAATGACAGCAACTCCCTCAATAAACAATTCTATGCTGAATTATTGCATATTTTAGGCTTAGAGGAAGTCAAAGAAGGTAGTAAAAAAACCATTAAAAGATGTGCTAAACCCAATGAAGGAAGTATTTTAGAAAATACACTAGCTAAATTGAAAGCCAAAGCTAGAGATGTATCAGAAACTGAGAGCTATGAGATAGCTCTGGAATTAACTATTACTTGGTTAAATAGGATTCTATTTTTAAAATTATTAGAAGGTCAATTAATTAAGTATAATAATAATTCTGACTTTGCTTTTTTGAATTATAAAAAAGTCAATGAATATGATGTTTTAGAAGAATTATTTTTTGAGGTATTAGCTGTTAATTATAAAGAAAGACCAGAATCTATTCAGAAAATCTATGGTAATATACCTTATCTCAATAGTTCACTATTTGAAGAAACAGAACTAGAAAGAACCTATTTTGGAATTAATGTTTTAAAAGATAGATTGGATATTCCCATCTATTCTAATAGTGTATTGAATTTTCAAGTAAAGGGAAGCAGTAAAAGAACCCTAGAATATCTATTTGAATTTCTAGATGCCTATGATTTTGGAGATGAGAGCAAAGGTAAAATCAAGGAGAATTCAAAATCCATAATAAATGCTTCTGTCTTAGGATTGATATTTGAAAAAATCAATGGATATAAAGATGGCTCATTCTTTACCCCTAGCTTTATCACTATGTATATGTGCAGGGAAAGTATTAGAAGGGCTGTGGTACAGAAATTCAATGACACTTATGGCTGGAACTGTGAAGAATTTAAAGACCTCAAGAATGAAATCAAATCTATCAAGAAAAAAGAGGCTAGTGATATCCTCAATACCCTGAGAATTTGTGACCCTGCTGTAGGCTCTGGACACTTTCTAGTTTCAGCTCTCAATGAACTCATTACTATCAAGCAAGACCTCAAAATTCTAATAGATAGTGAGGGAGTGGATCTATCAGAATATACTATAGACATAGAAAATGATGAGCTTGTCATTAAGGATGAAAGAGGAATCCCTTATAGTTACCTGTTTCAAAAGAAAGAAAGTAGAAGAATACAAGAAACCTTGTTTAGAGAAAAGCAGACTATCATAGAAAACTGCCTTTTTGGAGTAGATATCAATCCTAAATCTGTGATGATATGCAGACTGAGACTATGGATAGAGTTACTCAAAAATGCCTACTATACAGAATCTAGCAAATACAAAGAACTAGAAACCCTCCCTAATATAGATATCAATATCAAATGTGGCAATAGCTTAATAAGTAGATTTGAAGTAAAGGATAGTGTGTTTGAGTCTATACCTAATTTCCAAACTAGACTGAAAGAATACACTACTTGGGTAAAGGTATATAAAGGGGAAAGAGATAAATCTGCTAAAGCTCAACTTGTAAAGAAAATAGACCAATTCAAATCTGAATTTAAACTGAGAGATAAGAGAACTGATAAGGTACAGAATGAAATGGATAAGGTGACTATGGAGATTTTGAAATCCAAAAACCCTATGTTTCCTCTCACAGATGCAGAAAAAGGAAAGGTCAAAGACTATGAAGCCAAACTAGAAAAACTAACTCAAGAAAAAAAAGACATAGAATCCAATCCTATCTATCAAAATGCCTTTGAATGGAGATTTGAATTTCCAGAAGTACTAGATGAGAATGGAGGTTTTATTGGATTTGATGTTGTGATTGGAAATCCTCCTTATATAGATCATAAAAAACTAGCAGAAATTAGCCAGATACTAAAAACACAGTTTAAAATCTATGTAAGTAGTGCAGATATTAGTGTTTACTTCTTTGAATTAGGAGATAATATTCTCAATGAAAATGGAGTGTTATCATTTATAAACACAAATAAATTTTTCAGAACAGAATATGGTAGCTTATTAAGAGGATTGATTTCAAGTAAGCAAATTAATAGCATAATCAATTTTGAACAAGTTCCCATATTTGATGAAGCCTTAGTCTCAAGTGCAATATTTATTTATAGCAAACTTCTTACTAAAAAGAAAATATTTGATTTTGTTGAATTTAATAATGAAGATTCCCCAAAGGAAAATTTTGTTCAATACTTAGCTACTAGAAATATTCAAATTGAAAATTCAAAATTATCAGAAAAGGCTTGGAGCTTTAATGACAATGCTTCTATTATAGATAAAATTTTATCTAAAGGTAAGCCAATTAAAGATATCAAATCTTTGGATATTAAAAGAGGTGTAACTACAGGATATGATCCTGCTTTTATTATTTCTAATGATATATTAAATGAGTTTAAAAAAAATGATATAATTAAGCCTTTATTTAAAGGAGCAAATTTAAAAAAATATACAACAGTTAAATCTACCTTATCTCTAATATTTACCAGAAAAGGATATAATATTGAAAATGATATTTCAATTAAAAATCATTTAAATAGATTCTATGATGATTTAAAACCTAAGAAAGAAAATGATATTAAAGGAAGAAAGCCAGGAGAATATAAATGGTTTGAGATTCAAGATAACATTGCATATTATGAAATGTTTGAAAAAGATAAAATTGTATGGGCATTAACTGCTGATAAGTGGGGATTTGCTTTAGATACTGAAAAGCATTATTTGTCAAGTGGAGGTTTTATGATGATTTCAGAATCTTTAAATTTAAAGTATCTATTAGCTATTTTGAATTCTAATCTTATGAAATTTTTATTTCAAGAAATAGGTGTAATGACAGCTGGGGGAGCTTATACACTTAAAAAAGCAACTATTGAAGAATTTCCAATTATTGAATTAGATGATAAAAAACAACAGCCATTTATCAAGCTAGTAGACAAAATCCTTTCTCTCAAAAAATCCAATCCAGAAGCAGATACTACTGACTTAGAAGCAGAGGTAGATAAGCTAGTCTATGAGCTATATGGGCTGAGTGAGGAGGAGATAGCTATTATAGAAAATAAATAAGATTCAAATGAAAGAAATTAAACAATTATTAGATATTACAAAATCTCTAAAAGAAAAATACAATAGAGGATTTACATTAGATGGTAAATTAGTAGGGGATATTGGAGAAGTATTGGTAGCTAAAAAATATGGTATTGAGCTATATCCAGAGAATTCTAAATTACATGATGGATTTGAAATATCTACAGGTAAAAAAATTCAAATTAAAGCTACATTTAAAGGTAGTAGTTATTTTAAAGCTAACCTAATTCCTGACTATTTTATAGTTGTCCTTATAAAGGAAAGTGGTGAAATTGTAGAATTATACAATGGTACAGGTCAATTTGTAATGGAAAATTTAGTGACTAAAAGAAAATGGAATTCTAAGCATGAAGAATATAGCATTGAAAGAAAAGATTTAGAAATGCTCAATAATGACCCAAAGAATAGTGATAAAATTCAAATGGTGTTATGAGTATGTCTGATAAAATTTATAGTATTATTGTGATAATAATTCTGTCCATTCTATTTTACCTATTTTTAGTTCATTGGTTTCCAATGGATTTTGTAGTGTATTCATTAAATGATAATTTTAATGAAAAAACAGGACATATTGGAGATACAATTGGTGGTATTTTAGGACCATTAGTAGCAATTATTGCTTCAATTCTAACTTTTTTAGCATTCTGGGTTCAAAAACAAGCTAATAATCAAGTTCAGAAACAATTTCAAAGACAGCAATTTGAAACAAACTATTTTGAAATGCTAAAAATCTATAGAGATAATGTATCAGAATGGAGATTCAAATCAGTTACAGATATTTCTAAAAAAGAAAATGATAAATATGTTTATGAAGGAAAAATAGTTGGTAATGAGCTTTATGGATTGTTTAAGGAACTATACAAAGAAGTAGGCTTTTATTCTGATAATTATAATATTGAATTTACAGACTTACTTCAAGACAATTACAAGCAAAAATTAGCTAACTTCAAATCCACAAATGATAATCTAATTAATAATTTGAATGAATTTGTTAGACTAGAACTTGCTTATATTGCTTTATTTTATGGAGTAGGTGAAATGAGTAGAGAAAATATTAAATTGCTAATTAGTGACAAGTATATAGAAGATGCAAATGAGCTTTTTAATTACTTAAAAATGAAACCAGTTTGTTCTTCTAATTACTGGAATAGATGGATAAGAAGAAGACATTCTTTTAAATATAAAGAATTTTGGTATATAACAAAAGGCAATAAAGTTGATGACTATATTAAGTACTATGGAGGACATGAACATAGGTTAGGGCATTTTTTTAGGCATATATATTCAATGATTAGATACATAAACAAACAAGATTTTCTTAGTTATTATGAAAAATGGGAATATGCAGGATTCCTAAGAAATCAAATGTCAAATAAAGAGCAATTTCTATTATATCTTAATAGTATAAGCCTTGTAGGTAGAGGGTGGGAGTTAGACCCTGATAAGAAAGACAAAATTGACACAAGTGATATTATTCAAAGAAAATATATTACAAAATATGATTTAATTAAGCATATTCCTAAAGGTACTAGAGAGTTCTATTTTAAAAATGATATATATCCTGATGTAGAGTTTGAAGGGGATGAAAAATTGACACCAAATAGAGAGAAATTAGAAAAAATGTATAAGTAATTAAACTATAAATTATGGAATTAAAAAATATCATACTACACCAAGTATTGAAAGAGATAAATGGAAATGCCAAACTTAATAATTCAAATCATTTACTTCAGATAAATGAAATTACAATAGGTTTTGTTGAGGAGTTAGTAAATAAGTACACTTCCAAAAATCCTACTAGTGGGACATTTGAGGATGATAGTGATACATATCCATTTCAAAAAAGGATATCAGATTATTTAGGCAATAAATTAGATTTTATAGAATTTTCTAAAAAAGCAATGGATTTATTGAAAAAGGAAATTGATATACCCCAGACTACAGGAGGCTATGTAGTGTTTATCCATTACATTGAAAGTAATAGAGATTTTATTATCACAGCTATGCTAGAAAAATCTACTAAATATACTGTAGAGGATTCAAATTTAGATATTCATAAACTACAGATATTAGATACTGATAAAATAGCAAGAGCTAATAGAGTCAATATAGATAAATGGGAGAATAAAGAAGATTCTTATCTTACATTTATCAAGGAAACTAGAGAAGTATCCAAGTATTTTCAAAAATTTATTGGAAGCACTGATTTAACTTCTGCTAAAGCTAATGTAGGAGCAGTATATGATGTATTTAAATTATACTGTAGAGAACAAAATGTACCTACTGAAAGAAAGGATGAGATAAGAGAAAATTTAACAGACTATTTCAATTCACAAGTATCAAAAGATGAAGATGTTAATTTATTGGCAATATCAGCAATAATTAATAAGGAAAACCCACAATTTTTTATTGACTTAGCTCAATCAAATAATATAGAAATAAGTGGAAGTTTTAGATTGACAAAAAAACAGGACTATGATAAATTTACTAGGAATACTGTAAAAGAAACTGGTTATAAATTAACATTTGATAAAAGTCTAATTAGAGATAAAAAGATTGTAAGAAATGGAACTGATATAGTGATTAAAAATGTTCCAGAAAAGCAAATCAATGAAATTTTTGAAGATAATTAATGCAAGATAAATTAGATTTTTTTGTTTATGTAATTAGACATTTATCCATAGTTGAGATAGATGAAATCTCTATTAAAGGTAAAGCTATTTTAACCAAAGAGTTAGTTGAAAATCTTTCAAAAGTTAAAGAAGAAATTGAAGATATCTATGATAGCACTAATTCAAATATTGGAAACTTAGAGGACAGAATAGGAGATAATATAAATATTGAACTAAGAACTGGGGGTTTTCCTAATTACTTCTACAAATTCAATGATTTTATCAATAGTCAAAAGTATCAAAACAATTTAAATAAATTTTATATTAAGGAGATTGATTATCTATCTGATGAAACTTCAATTGCTCCTAGTATTCTTGAAAATTACAAAACAAATCTATTACTAATAGAAATACTCATGTTTTGTAGTGATTATCAAAAAAGTGTATCAAATGAAATTGAGCTTTTCTTCTATAGATTTGACAAAGGAATCACTTTGAAGTTAAATTACAATAAGGAAGATTTAGAAAACTTTAATATCAAAAATAGTGATTTGATTAGTATCAATACACAAATTAATGAGACTGAAGATAAAAAGCAATTATTTATAAATGAGTTAATTAATGAACTAAGTAAGAATGGGAGTACATATAAGCATTTGATTCAAAATTGGTTCACAATAATTGATAATTTTGGAAAAAGCTATAGACTCTTTATTTCAGAATTTTCTTTTGAAAAGATTAAATCAGCTTCTATAGAGTATTTTCAAAAAATCAATGATAGGATTTATGATACACTAAATAAATTGTCTGGCTATATTTTTGGAATTCCTATTGGATATATATTCTTACTTAATAATTTTGATTTTAAAGGAGAGCATTTCATTAAGGATTCTGCCTTACTTGTACTAGGAATAAGTTTTTTTATTTTAGTATGGTTTATATTTCTAAATAATATTGAAAATGCCATAAAATCAATAGAATTAGATATTCAAAGGTTTAAGGATAGAATAAAAAATGATAGTACACTAGGTGAAATTATGTCTGAAATTCAAAATATTGAAAGCATAGACATAAAGAAACAGAAGAGAAAATTATGGATTATCAGAATAGTCACTATACTAATTTTAGTAGTAACTATTTCAAGCTATATATTCATTTATAATTGTAAGTTAGTATGTTTGTATTGCTGCTATTTAAAACTTATCCAAAATTTCATTAGTTAGTTCCTCTCCATTTCTTAGCTTACCTTCATTAGATATAAGATTAACAAATCCTAGTTTACATTTATTCTCTAATCCATTATAGTGATAGATTCCAAATTTTGAATCTTTTTGGTCTATTTTAGGATATAATAGAATACTCTTTTCAGCCTCCCAATGTAGGTTATATGTAAACATTTGTTTCAAATCATTATCAGATGGGTTATTATTATCTACAATTTTCCATTTAGTATCTATGATATAAGTTTGATTCTTAGCCTTTATAACTATGTCAGGTCTAATAGTCTTATACTCCCAGAAATCCTCACTATTTTGATAAGATACTTCATATTCTTCTGAAGTATTCTTCAGTAGTATTCTATAGATAAATTCTTCCCAGAGCTTATTCATATCAAATAGTAATGCTATCATATTATTACTACCATTATTCAAGTTTGGAGAGTAATTCAGAATTATCATTTTAGCTATACTAAGAGCTTTCTGATAATGAGTATTTTTTCTATTATTGACTATTTTGTCAAAATGTGATTTGTTGATATTAACTCTTTGTATTTCTACAAAATATGATAATAATCTATTTACTTTGTCTTTCAAATTGGCACTGACTAAGCAATCTAAAACAAGTAACCCCTTTAATAGAATCTGGTGAATTAAGTGGTCTTTATCATAAGTATTATGTTCACAATAGAAGTATTCTTGGTGTACATTGTTTTTTTGGATATTCTGAGAAAACAGAAGTTTGCCTTTGAGGGCAGTTTGATTACTTCTTAGTTTTCTATATTTTTTGATAAGCCCTTTATGTATAAATGATTCTATTTCATTGAGATAAATTTCAAAATATAGGTCAAGAATAGAGTTATTTTTAATTTTTAAACTAGATTCTGATGTGTTTTCTACCTTTAATTCATTACAGACTTTGAGCATATCTAGTAATACTCCTTGCCATAAACTAGCATTGGGATTATCATTTCTATCTGCTTTAGGTAAAATTTCTATGATTAGTATTCCAACTTGTATAACACCTACATAGCTATTAAATTGAATCCCATTATGAATAGGTGTAAAATACTTATTTGAGTTTAGTTCATTGAATTTCACTAACTCATTAAAATGAGATATTGTAAAATCATTGGTATCAGTATATTTCAGTTTCTGATACTCAAAAACCTGAATAAGATTAGTCTTCTTCAATATTTGGATCTTGATAAATTGAGATAAAATCTTTTGCTTCTAAATAATCAATATTTTTGACTTTAAAAACTTGCTTATCTAATACAAAATCTATTTCTTTATAGACTTTACTTATAGCTAGAGCTTGTTTTATTTCACTACTCTTATTATACACCAATTCCATAAAATTATCACCTAAGACTAGACATATCTTACCAATATCTCCAAAGAAGTATTCTTCTAGTAATGGAATAATATTATTTTTAAAAACAAGTTTTAGGTCTTTGGTAGAATTAATACCCATAAAATATGCATGACCTATTTGGTGGTCTTTATTTATCAGTATTTCAAGCCTTTGATTAATTTTAAATAAAAGTTTTGATAGGTTTATTTCTAAATCTTCTTCTATTATAGTGCTTAATTTCTCAGGTATTGGAGGCATTTCTATAAATGAAAATCTTCTCCTTAAAGCTGTATCTAATGCTTCTACACTTCTATCAGCAGTATTCATAGTTCCAATGATATAGACATTACTAGGTACAGAAAAATCTGAATTTGAATATGGCAATTTGACTATAATTTCTTCCATATTTCCTTTTCTTTTATCTTCTTCAATTAAGGTAATAAGCTCTCCAAAAATAGCTGATACATTGCCTCTATTGATTTCATCTACTATTAGTACATATTTACCATAATCTTGAGATAGACTACCATTATAATTATGTTCACTTTTAAGATAATTGATTACCCCTAAAAAATAGCCTTCCCATCCTATAAACTTCTTTTCACCTGATATTTGTTTAAGAATATTCTCTTTTGTTAATGTGCCTTGTTTCCCTCTATCTTCACCAGTATGAAGACTTAGATTGTTATTTCTATTAAGAGAGATAGAAAAAGTATTTCCACTAGGTGTTTTTAGGTCTAGTAGGTCTATATGTTTTAGTTCCTCAATAAGATTTAAGTATGCATCTTCAAAACTTATTGATTTCCTAGTTTGAGCTTCTGTACAAATTGATTTAAATATACCATCCTTTATTTCATAAATTACTTTTCCATTATTGTTTTCTGGCTTTATACCTTCCACAAATTCCTCATAACTCATACTTTGGTGAAATGTTGTAAACTGAATATATCCTTTAGTATTCAAATCATTATAGTATCTTAGAATATCTTTTCTATCAGAATCTGAATCATTAAATTCTAATCCAGTAATTATTTCTACAGCTAATTTTTTAGTATTAAATGTTTTCCCTGTGCCTGGAGCTCCATATAGTATTGAGTTTAAATTATGAGTTAAATGGAAGTATGTTTCTAAAAATTGGATGAAATTATAATCTCCCTTAAATCTATTTTTCTTGGATTTACAATATTCCCAGAGCTCATAAATATTTTTTTTGGTTAAATTGGTGGATTTGAATTCACTATTAAACTCTTTTTTCCAATCAACTTTAAAATATGTTTTAGCTACATCCAAAAATATTTCTTGTGATTTTGGTGCATAATTAGTTTTTGACAGAAATAATTTATACCCTTCAAAAATATCTTCAACTATACTCATATTGGTGTTATTATTTGATTGTAAATTAATTTTATTACTCTTACTTATGAAATAGATAAAATCTTGGGTTAATAAATGTAGAGATTCATCTTTGTATTTATTTTGTTCATGTGTAAATTCATTATACTTGGATAAAAATTCAGTATCAGATTTAATAAAATCCAATACTTTATCTGAATAATTAAAAAATAACTCAAGGTTCTCATTTTTCCCCATTTTAATACTTTGTTCTCCTATATTTAATAGAAAATCTTTCACCATTGTGAATTTGAACAAATAGTATTTATTGGGATTTTGTAGATAAAGATACAAAGCAGTTGCTCTCATATCACCATGACTATGATAATTGATTTTTTTATCTGGAACTAATGCTTTAAGTAAAGGTAATTTCTCATGATAAAATCCAATAAATTTTTTCACCCTATCCAGTATTGGAGTAGTTTCATCAAACAAATTATTGAATGCTTCAATAGTTTCATTTGGAAAAACTTCAAACATCCAATTAGTATGTTTAATTGGAAAATAATCCCTACTTACCCAAAGATTTTGGTTTCCTTGAATTTCAAAGGTATTTTTAAACATTTCTACTTTATTTGGAGCTTTCCAATCCCATTTTTCAAATACTTGGGCTAATACAGTCCATTTGTATTTTTCATCATTTTCTGGCTCAGGTAGTTCAAAGTATTCCTTATACTTAATCCAATAATCTGTTAGTCTTTCTATATTCATATATTATATTAATTAGGTATTGCAGACTATTATAAATTGAAAATTGGCTTTATGTTAGATATACTGCCATACATATTTCTAATAAGTTCAATAAATCCATATCTTACTTTTCAGTTATTAATATCTAATATACTCATTAAATCATTAATTTTATTATTATTAAAATTATAGATAGCTGAGCCATTTGATTTTTTGATGCTATTGCCATGGCTTTTCATTAATGAGCCTACTATTTTTATTATATCTTGTTTTTTCAAATCAGAAAGTCTTCTTTTTATATCTGCATAAGAGTTAATATAAAATCCAATTGGAAGAAAATTATAATCTAAGTCAAATAATAATAAATAATCAAACCCATTTTCTTTTAAATTCAATGGTGCAATAACTCTGGTTTTAGAATATGAAGAAACTGACTTAACCTGGTACTTTATATTATTACACAAAATATCATAAGATTCATTTGTGCTAGAATAGTTAGATATACACTTTTCTGTTCTTTCAATATAAATTTTAGCATAATACTCTGCAATAACACCAGTTATCTGGTCTCCTGTTGGTAGAAGACTAGTTTTGTCATTTTTGTCTTTAGGTTGTAATTCTTTTAAATCCTTATATACATCAGAATATTTGCTAACCAAGTCTATTATTTTTTTATCCATTCCAAAGTATTATAATTCTAGCTTATATAAAATTTTAATTAAAGCTCATTTGGTATATAATAATTACTTACATCTTTAATATGAATTATTTCTAATTCCTCAGATAAGTCAAATTGCTTCCTTAAAAAACTACCATCAAGATTTGGGTCTTGAAAGTATATCTTTTTTAACTTCCCTCTCTCTTTTAATGAATTAAAAATTTGCTTATCAATATTTCTATTAAAAAAAGGGAATGAGTACCCAATAACCACCAAAACATCAGAATCCTTAATGATATGATTAGCAATTTCTACTCTCTTTCTTATATAATAATCAAGTTCAGTATTGTGTTCCCAAGCAAATGAAATTAAATAGTTCTTACTATCAAAAGAGAAATAACTTTTTAATACTTCATTAATATTACTAGGCTTTTTATTAATAAAATCATTAAATATATATTGTAATTTTTCCTGCATATAATATCCAGCAACTCCATTTAGATGAACCATTGTATATTCATTCATATCTGCTGAATCATGATTAACATGAAATTCCTTACCAATAGAAGGATAATATGTTATGAAAGGTGGAGTATGTCCAGTTGCCCCTCCAGGAAGAAAGTCAAATTTTTCACTACCAAAAACCTCACTATTAAGTTGGAATTGACAGTCATAATTCCAACTTAAAATTTTAACATTTGAAGGAAAGATAGTAGTATTCATAATACTAGTAAAAAAAGGTAGTACTCTATCATCTAGTCTATTATTTATTAGCTGTTCAACATCAAAATAAAAAGAAAGAGCTTGTTTGAATTTAGATAAGTTTGACTTTTCTTTCAAAAAAAGAAATTTTGCAAAAGTATCTGGTGTTCCAAATTTCTTTGACCCCTCTGCAATCCATAGAAGTGATTCAGCTATTAAATTCACATAAATTTTAAATTTAGGTTCAATTAAGGAGTTTGCTTTTAAGTTTTCTGCAAATTCAATTAACTTAACAGCTATGCCTTCTTCCCCCTTAACCATTGGTAGTGCTTTTGCACTAGCCCCAGCCCCTATTAAATAGGTGACTTTATATTCTGATGTTGCAAATCTATCCATTTTTAGGTGTTAATTTGTATTGTCAAGATACCAATGAAATCTGGTATAATCCTCCTTTAATTTACTAGTTCCCACTAGTTCAAAATTGCAGTTTAGTTTAAAATCAGATAATCCATTTTTTAACATTTTGGTTAAATTTTGATTTATACTATCTTTAGCTTCTTGACCATTTGGGTCATTTGGGTCTTCATCATAGTAAAATATTATTATACTTTTAGCTTTTGAAACTTGAGACTTTGAAATCTTTAAAAATAAATTGTAGAAATAATTAAAATCAGTTTCTCCTAAAGAGTACCCAAAAAAGAAAAAGTTAGAATAGTTTTCATAAAATTTGTTGATAATACTGGTATTTTGACCATAAGATTCATTAGTAGATTTTTGAATGAAAAAATGGTCTTCAGGAATTTTACTATTAATATCTTCTACTCCAAAAATTATATCTTCTGAAAGAGTATTGTGAATATTTATTTGATTAACCTTTGAATAACTAATCTTTAACTCACTACAGATATTATAAAAAGTATTAGTGTAATTGAAATTAATTACTTCAAAGGAATCTAAATATTGGAAAATACTAATTAAAGACATTATTTCAGAACTACATTGAATACTGGACTCTTTAATTATTCTAGTAAGATACTTTCTTAGTGCTGATACTAAGCTCCTAAATTGTGTTTTAAACTGTATGTTACTAGCTTTAGTATAATGAGGCTTAAAAGCTTCATGATGTCCACTCTGGCTTTCAACTAATTGTCTGCTATAATTCTTTAATTCAACTTCAACATCTATCCAGTTCTTTACAGATTTAGCATTAGTTAAATGTTGGAACAACCCATCAGAGGTTTTTATTTCATTGTATTCCTTACTTTCAAGGAAGTGCTTATATGATGTGTTTAATCTTAAACTTAAATCAAACCCATTTCCAATAATTAAAATATTGCTCATTTGATTAACCTTAAAAAGTTCTCAAATTTAATTTCATAATCTTTAATTTCCTTGATAATATTTGGATCTTTTAAAAGTGGTAAATTCATGTGCATTCTACTTAATGCTTTAACTATTAATGGGCTTATCTCCATAAAGTGATTATCCATTTTGGCTTTCTCTGGTAAATCAAAATTTGAAACTTCTATTAATTTTCCTAAAGTTCTTCCCAGTTTCTTATCCTTAGAGCCCCCACTTTTCATATAAATTTTGAATCCACAGTTTTGAAATGATTTCAGTATATCAACTTGATTTGGAGTAAATCCAAAATGTTTCTTGAAAATTTTATAGAATACTACATATACATATTCTATCTCATTTGTTCTATAGTTTCTTCTATTGCCAGTAGGTTCAAAGAAATGAGTGATAAATTTTTCCAAAATTTCTTTTTGACTATCATCAAGACTTTCTCTTATTAATAAAAATTTCATAAATTAGGTTTTTCCAAAAGTAAGTATTATTATTAACTTTACAAATAGGTTACTACAAATTATTTATCCACAGTTTACCAAAGTATATTTTTAAGTATAATCTAGAATTTTTTTCTAAAAATTTTAGGACTAAAACCTTATACAAATTCCCAAATGAGGTTAAACACCCCACCCACTCTAATTTCATAAAGAAAAATCCCCCACCTAGCTTTAATATGGACAAAAATTCTGGCAGGGAATAACTAGGGTAATCAATATTATTCTAGGTTGTAACTAGTTTCATTTCTATCTGAAAGATTATTCAAGGTAGAATGTGAGATAGCTATGTTTTAATCTGTATGAATTTCATGGTGTTTTCTCTCTCTTTTTCATTTCCTTAGCCTAACTACTCTATCTAATTTAGGGCAGGTAAACCTTAGCCCTATTCAAATATCAAATTCATTAACCCCAAAAAATTATTTACAATGGTAAAAATCTCAAATTATTTTGAAAGACAAACAGAAGATGGAAAGAAATTCTATGTACTTGAAATTTCTGGAAAAGCAGAACTAAAAGCTAGTAAGACTAGTGGAAACTTCTATGTTTCAGTTAGAAAAACTACTATCCCTGCTACTTTTGGAGAAGAGACTTGTAAGTCTATGGTAGGTCAAAATTTGCCAGGCTCTATTGTCAAAGTGGAAGTTGAACCTTATGAAGTAGTTAATACTGATTCAGGAGAGGTAACCACTCAAAATCAAAGATTTGTTTATTCTCCAGTAGAGATGAATGATGAGCCTCAAGCTATCAGAGAGCTAGTAGAAGAAGGTGTAATAGCCTAAATAGCCATTTCTGACCACATTTACCTTAAATAATATTGTGGTCAGTCCCTAAATTTCCAATATCCTCTCTGGCTATTGTCTCTTTATCTCCTTGATTTAAGCTCTATGTTACTAATGATAGCATAGAGCTTATAAATATCTAACTAAGAATGTAAGAGAGTTGAGTAGATTAAAAATAAGGTTATTTCAATAAAAAATGAAACTTCCTAAATTCCTTAGATTATATAAATATAGCCAAAAATGAAGGATTATACATTAATCTACACTTACTAAATCTGACAAAGAAATCTCTAATGCTGTAGCAATTTTATTGAGGGTAGTATATGTAGGATTAGTCCTTCCACTCTCAATTCTAGATAAGTTAGAATTTTCTATACCAATCATTTCAGAGAATGAAATTTGAGATATTCCCTTTTCAGTTCTTAATCTCTTGATTTTCTGACCTAAATACCAAAGTAATTCCTTTTCTGTCATTCTTTAAGATAGTCAAAATGACTACCTACAAATGAAAGGCACTATTCAAAACCTAAAATTATCATATATGATAAATAAATTATTTACCTTTAACCACAAAAAAATCAATAAAAATTATGATTAGTACAAAAAAATCACTCTACTTGGTTCTACTAATGATTTCAATATCAAACATATCAATTAGTTCTGATAAATCTCTTTTAGATAAATTGAAGGACTTAGGAGATAGCAGTTTTGATACAACTGGAAGAGCAGAATATTTAGAGTATTCACAACAAAATGCTGTTCAAACTAACACACCAACTAGCTTCAACTCTAAAAATATAGAGTATATAGATAATGTACACCCACAAGGAGAGTATTCACATGAGCAAGCAAGAAACCAGCCCTTTTCTGATAAAATTGTCAGATGTTTTAAAATCTTCTTTCTAAAAATTAAATAGCAGTATGGAAAAAATATATCACATAGCAGATGGTAAAAAAGCCATTGGGCATTACAAATTAGATGAACTTAAAGAGATAGAATTGAAGGACTCATTTAATGTCTGGGTAGATGGTAATGAAGAATGGAAAAACATTTTGGATTTTGAAGAATTAAAGCAATTTGTAATAACAACCCCACCACCTTTATTTAAGAAAGATGAAGAACTTAGCTTTGTCAATTCTATTAAAAATTGGATTAACCAAAACTCAAATACAATTAGTAATGTCAAATTTGCAAGTAAAGGTTATATTCTAACAGTCATAGCAATATTTATATATATGGGTGGAATCAGTTCTGATACTTGTCTTGAATCAATCAATAATTCAGTTGCTGAAAGAATCTATACCACAAACACTACTGAGCTAAGATTGATTATATTCTGCACTAGCTGTATCATAAGTATTCTGACTATTCCTATTTCAATATGGGGCTTTAACCTTTATAAAAAGAAAGGATTTTGACAAAAGATAAGGTAGAAAATACACTTGATATTACTTTAAGCTCTAATTTTAGTAAGTATGTCAAATATCTCAGAAAATCAGATACTAAATACATTAAACCTAGAGGATTACCAGCTATAGAAGACCCTGAACAATCCTATAAACTAAAGCATTTCAAGAAACTAACCATTTTAGGATATGGCATTTTAGGAGGAAAGTTAGATTTCATTTGTGATAGGTTGAATGCTTGTATGATAGAAATAGCTGAAAACTATGCTAATTTGCATTCTGTTAGAATCTCTATATCTGACCAATTAGGCATTAAACCCAAAAAACAAAACTCTAAAAATGGCTATTACAGTTATTATTGGAAATTAAAAGAGGGATTTATGTACCTAGGGAATACTAAATATGGAAAATTTCTATTTTAGTAACTAAATCAGATATTATATAGTAATAAAATAATAACCTCATTATGTTAGTAAAAAACACCAATTTGTACACCTTATCTATATACTAAGCTATTATTTTAGCAGTATTTATAGATAAGTTGAAGATAATCAACATATAGTTTGGACACAGGAGGAGCAGAGTTATAATCCTGTCATCCCTACACAAGTGGTCGTGCTGACATTTATCGTCAGTGTCATCCCCACACAGCCACTCCTTTGAGTGGCTTTTTATTTTTTACTACCTTTATATGTTAGTTCATGTAATAGTGCAATGAAGTCTACTTACATTTCTGCATGCTATATACAAATTCTTCATCGCAGATCCAATATCTCAAAATCTTTGTAATTTGATATATTTAGTGAAAAGGATCCACTAGGAATTTTATTGTATTCTACCATATCTGAAAAACTAAATATAATACGATGACCTCCTCTATCATATAGTTTTGCACTGATAATTTGATTTTTCTTGACATCAATTTGGATATCTACCTTAAAAAAACTACTATTTTTGTTTAGTGGTATAAGTTCTAGCATAACCTTATTTTGAGCTAAAGGCTCCTTCACTCTGTATTTAAAAAGTGTAGCATAATTTTTAACTATATCAATAGGGGTCTCCGACTTTGATTTTTTAGGTTTAGAATAATTGGCTATATTAATTTCTTTATCTTTCTTATTTATCGTCCATTGGGTTTTACCATCATTTATTGTTTTGGCATCAGGCATATCTAGTTCAAATTTGTCCCCACTACCAAGATAGCTACCTTTTAATGACTCCTTTTTCTGGTCAATATCGATAATCTCTGTATTAAAGTTCATTTTATAAGCTGCTAGTCTCTCTAACTTAGTTTTTAGCAACTTGAGATACTTCTCCGCTTCCGGGTCATTTTTTTCAACTGAATTCGTCTTTGGCTGAGCTGAAAGGGTTAAACTAGCGAAGAAGAATGAAATTAGGAAAATACTTTTCATGATAAAAATGTAAAGGTACAAAACTAAGCAAAGCCTTTGCAGTCTTTTGATAAAAAAACAAAGAACTGCGTTTAATTTGGGTTTATATTTGCAAAAAAACTATTTTGAAAGTTCTTGGGATAATTCCAGCTCGATATGGTTCTAGTAGATTAGAAGGGAAACCCTTACTAGACATCGGAGGTAAATCGATGATACGCAGAGTCTATGAGCGGGCGAGCCAAGCTCAAGGATTAACCAAACTTATTGTAGCTACAGACCACCAGAATATTTATGATGAGTGTAAAAAATTCTCCATTCCTGTCATGATGACTGCTACTTCCCATATTAATGGAACCGAACGATGTGGCGAAGTTATCTCAAAATTAAAAGAATCTTATGATATTATAGTCAATATACAAGGTGATGAACCATTTATACACTCAGCTAGTATCGATGAACTTATAATGGTGTTTCAAAAGAATAATAGCGCCTCTATAGGAACCTTAGTAATAAAAATGGAGACAATCGCTAATGATGTAAAATCATATTTTTTCAATCCGAGTATTATCAAGGTAGTGACAGATGATAAGAATAAAGCGTTATATTTTTCAAGAAGCCCTATCCCCTTTATACGAGATAAAGAGACTATGAATAAGAATGAAAAATTTTCATTTAAAAAACATATAGGCATGTATGGTTTTCGTAGGGAGGTATTAGAAAAAATTATCCATTTAAAGGAGTCCTACCTTGAAAGTCAAGAGAAATTAGAACAACTGCGCTGGCTTGAAAATGGTTACGCTATTTATATAGCTGAAACAGAATATGAATCAAAATCTATCGACACCCAAGAAGATTACGAGTATGTTTTAAATAATTTATATCATTATATTGATGAATAAGATAATTATAGCGCCATCCCTTCTAGCTGCCGATTTTCGAAACCTCGAGCGAGAATTTGAAAAAATTAATAAGAGTCAAGCACAATGGCTGCATTTCGACGTCATGGACGGCATAAACGTACCCAACTTATCCTTTGGCTTCCCGATATTAGAAGCTGCGAGAAAATTGACATCTAAATTTATAGATGTTCATCTAATGATAAATGAGCCTAGTCGCTACTTTGAAGAATTTAAAAAATATGGAGCAGACGGTCTCACCATTCATTTTGAAAATAATCATCATTTAAAAGAAGATTTGAATCAAATTCGTAAGCTAGATATGAAAGCTGGTCTAGTTCTCAATCCAGATACCGACGTTAATGTCATCCAACCTTATTTGGAACAATTGGACTTAGTTCTACTCATGTCTGTCTTTCCAGGCTTCGGTGGTCAGAAGTTTATCGAAGCTACCTATGATAGAGTCAAACTAGTACGAGAAATCATTTCGAAATCTGGGAAATGCATTATATTGCAGGTTGATGGTGGGGTTTCTATAGAGAATAGTCAAACACTTATTGCAGCTGGTGCCGATGCCCTCGTTTGTGGTAGTGCTTTGTTTAAGGAAGAGGATTTTGAGAGGTATGTGTTGAAATTATTGGAAAAATAAATTTATTTTAATTTTAAAATATGTATAAGAATAAAAAAGTAGTAGTAGTGATGCCAGCTTATAATGCATCTAAAACAATTGAAATGACTTTAAATGAGGTGCCTATGCACATCGTAGATGAAATCATTCTCGTAGATGATGCCAGTAAAGATGATACAAGTGAAGTAGCCAAGTCGCTTGGGATACATCATGTCATAAAACACGAACAAAACAAAGGATACGGTGGTAATCAAAAAACGTGTTATAATAAAGCACTTGAAATTGGTGCAGATATTGTAGTAATGGTCCACCCAGACTACCAATATACTCCTAAGCTAGTTGAAGCTATGGTTTCCATCATTGGAAATGAACTGTATGATGTCGTATTAGCCTCTAGAATACTAGGTAAAGGTGCACTCAAAGGAGGTATGCCAATTTATAAGTATATCGCTAATCGCTTTTTGACGCTTACGCAAAATATAATCATGAATCAGAAACTTTCTGAATATCATACAGGTTATCGTGCCTTCTCAAAAAAATCTCTTGAAAGCATCCAATATAATCTCAACTCCGATGATTTCGTATTTGATAATCAAATGCTAGCACAGTTATTCTACAAAGGGTTTGAATGTGCAGAGGTTACATGTCCTACTAAATATTTTGAAGAGGCCTCCTCAATAAATTTTCGTCGCAGTTCAATCTATGGATTAGGTTGCCTATGGACAGCTGGGCAGTATAGATTAAATAAATGGGGATTAATGAATAGCAGCTATCTCCGAAATTGATAATTTAACAAACCAAATCAGTTTCTTATGGCTTATATGTATCTTTTCTATTCACTACTAGTAGTTTTATCTTCGTGGATACGCTGGCATTTTACTGGTAGTCTTAAGGCAGACGATAACTTTATTTATGAGCCGTCTTATGCTCTATGGCTCTGTGTTGCACTTTATCATATTGGAATCAT
Organism: Chitinophagales bacterium; assembly: GCA_016787225.1. NCBI lineage: Bacteria > Pseudomonadati > Bacteroidota > Chitinophagia > Chitinophagales > Chitinophagales bacterium. Next base: position 148,121 of record JAEUUY010000022.1, on the reverse strand, counting down.
AGGAATGTCATATACCTTATACAATATAGTAGTCCAAAATGAAAACTATAGGATAAGTAAATCCCAAACCATTAGAATCAGTGTATTATCAATATTACTATTCACGGGGATGACCGTTATGTTTGCTTCGGATATATACACATACTTGGCTGAAGGAGAATTATTAACTAGAGGGATACTCACCTACACTGACGGCAGTTTGGTACGTCAATCTAAGTTTATAGATTATGTCAGTGATTGGTGGAAAGAATGCCCAAATCACTATGGATCCCCATTGCTTTTTTTGTTTGGTGTTGCCTGTTATACGGGTAAAACCTTATTTAAAAGTTATATAGTTTTCAAGCTAATATTAATGCTTATAGGCATACTTTTAATTAACCTTGTAAGTAAAATAGAAAACACACTACCTGAAAAGAAGTATAATTTTTTCGCTTTAGCGATTCTTTCACCTATTCTATTGATTGAGGGTATTGGTCAGACACATGTTGAAATTGTTATAACAACCTTATTAGCTGCAGCAATTTTATCCATGAATTATAAGAAAATTTATTTTGCAGCATTTTTTATAGGTTTGGCTATGGCCTGCAAAATAATGTATGGAATTATACTATTACCACTTCTCATTTCATTAGCCTACGCTTCGAATAGAGCAGAAAATAAAAAATGGATGAACTTTTTCTTTTCTGCCTTATCATGTGTGGCAATCTGTGTCCTTATAGTAGTATTATCTTATATACCTATATGGCAAGGAATAGAAACAATAACAAATCCTATATCCTATCATGGGACAAAAACTCCGAGCAGAAGCTACACAGAGATATTAATACTTATAAATAGGTATGGATCAGAGTTAATAAGAAACGGACTAAGTATTCCTGATCTCCTTCTGCGTGCTCAGCAGCCTGATTTCAATAGTATTAGCGAAGCTATTAGGCAAAAAAACAAAATTGCTCCATTTTTTTCCATCCTAGGTCTGTTAATCGCTGCATGGAACTTATTGCCATTGATAGCTGTAAAAAAGGTCAATTCGGTGTATTATTACTTTGCCAAACTTTGGATTATTATTATTACTATCTACTCACCTATTTTTAACCCTTGGTATTTCATGCCCATTATACTTCTCATGATATATAGTCAAAAATTGAGTTGGATATTTTACTTAACCGTAATAACGAGTATAAGCATCAATTACCAAATAGGAAACACTATTGCGCCTAATTCATATCTAAATATCCTGGTCTCTTTTAATATGATTCTTATGTTAATACTTTTTATGTATAAGTTTAAAAAACATTTTATCATCGAACCTTACATAGAACTTCGAAATTTATTAACTAATAAATCCTACTAACTATTTCACTAGTTAGTTTAACTCATATAAAGTATAGTTTTCGTCCTCGAAACTAGTATTAAAGACTTTTAGTTTATTTATTCTTTTTAGATCTTCAGGACAATGAAACATTACTTTCAATTGGGAATAATTCTGATACTTATACAATGTATCACCTTTTGGTTCAAATTTACAACTACATACGAATAGCACTGGACCTAGTTTCTTTATACTATCTGTACTAGCAAATCTTAGCAATTCTGAAGTAGAGATTTCATTTTTATTCTTAGTTGTAAAATGAACAAACTTTCTAAAACAGTTTTCCCTCGGTATAAAGATAGGATTGTCTAAGTAATATGGCAGTCCTTCTATTATAAAATCTGAGTCCGCCATGAGTATACTATTTTTATATTTCGGATTTGCCTCAATAAAACTTGCCAATTCCTTGTTACTGGTTGCTGGAAGTTTAAAATCACGCCAAACATGAATGATGGTAGATACGACCATACCCATAAAGAAAAGAGGGGTGGCGACAAAGAGACTAAACTTTTGTAAGGTGTCCGAAAAAGTAGGCTGCCACTTCTTTGAATAGACCTTTCCTAGATCTAACAAGACGATAAAAAAAGAAAAAACTACTCCTAAATGACGCGTATAGAGCGCGTAAATTTCAGTGTATACGAATTGAGTTATACCGATTAAGAACCAAAAAGAAACAGCTAGAAATCTTTTTGAAATTAAACTCCATAACATAAAGAATGCTATCAAAAAATTAAAAATCGCAATTTCCCCTATGAATGATTTAAATAATTTATCTGGAATAATAATTGATTTGATACCTGAAGCCATCATGTCTAATATGTTTCTTTCCTTGATAGAAATAATGATAGAGGTAGAATCAGGAGCAGTAGTGAAGTAAAACAAATACGTTGAAATGAGTAGTAATGAAACACCAGCTATTATTTTTTGAGGAGTCCAGCGTAAATATTCCTGCTTGTAAAAAATTGAAATTAAAAACAAAAGCCATGCAATAACTACAGATAGAACATTTGTTTGTATCAATAAGGCTAAAACGAGAATAATCCAATATAGTCTGCCGGATCTATATAAATACAAGAAAATAAATATAAGTAAAGATGAAATTCCATAGTTTCGACACATGATAGTGTTCTCCCAAAATAAAATGATACTAAAAGAATATAATATTACTAGCCATCTAGGCAACTTTGAGTATCTCATTAAAATTAATACAGAAAACAAGCCTACTATCCAGGAGACAATTTTCAATACGACAGAGTGAGGATAGATAAAATAAGCTGCTTTCAAAATTAAATACCATAGTATAGGATGCCCTTCATTCTTGAGATCGGAAACAAGGTTCCAAATATTCGTATTGTCAATAACAATACTCAATGCGCGCATTTCGTCACGCCATATTTCATGATTCACCGCTGCGAATATGCTCCCAATAATCCATAGTACGAGAAAAAAAATCTTATACGTATTAATTCTTTTATACTCCACCATGATTTTCATTTAATAATTAAAAAATCGTGCTCTAATCTTGTAGAAAAAAAGAAGCACTGTAAATACTACAGATAATGCCATTACAATTTGTCCATAAATATTTGTGGTATCAAGCATAATCGCAAAATCCTGGAACATAGACCAAAAAGAAATCCAAAACAGCCATTTAGCCCAATCGCTTCTATTTGGCAATACAATAAAAAGTGGCATGACCATTAAATACCATGGAAGAAATCTATGGGAATAAACAAGTATAAGTACTGAAAAAACACTCAATATAAAAACTCTATGACTATTTTCATTCTTATAATTCAACAAATAAACGAAAGCAAGAAAAACAAAAAAACATAATCCTATTACACGAAACATAGGCATTGTAATAGCAAAATTTCCTAGTAAGCTATGATTAAAAAACGACATTAAATAAGCTGTTAAATCGGCAAACGTACTAGAAGGAATACCTTCATTCATCACTTTGAATGGAGCTAAGATCTCACTTAAATTCTGAACAAATGGGTAATAAAATAAAATTCCAAGTAGACAGAAAACTGTAGTTATTAATATTCCGAGTTTAAAAAGCACTTTCAAACTAAGTAAATAGTTTCGCTCCATTTGATATAAAAAAGGCACCCCTAAGAAAACAAGAAAAGTAAACTTGGAAAGTGCTGCTATAGATAACAACAAAATACTCGGTAACAACTTGTCTTTTAATAATAACAAATATCCCCAAGCAATGAGAGATACCCCTACAATATCATTATGAAATTGGCCTAACCCCTGAATAAACCATACTGGAATCAACGCAGCTATAAGAAAACGATTGTCATAATTTTCCATAAAATGCAATACTGCTTCCACATAAAGTATAGTGAATAGAAGAAAAATGAATTTTGAAATCCAAAAAATTAGCACGAAATTCTTACTTCCAATTAAAATTGGAATTGACATTAATAAAACATTCACAGGTCCGTATTTGCAATTCACCTGAGAATAGATTGGATTCACAAAAATTCCAAATTGTGATTGAGTGTCAGCATCGAAAGCAGTATAAATTGAATAACCATTTAGAAATGAGTCTGAATAGGTCAATAATGAAAAAAAATCATTGCTAAAAATGGGTAGTGTGAAAAAGCCAACCACAACGTAGAAATAAGCTAATTTCCTATATGATAAATTAGGTCGAATACCATCAAAAATGACTTTATATATTTGATAATAGTATAGTATATACGAAACAACTAACATTATAAAACATACTACTCGCAAGCTGAAAGGCTCTATTGGATTAAAATCAACACGCAAGGAATTAGTAGAAAAATAATGTACCCAAGAGAGGGTTAAAACTATCAGTGGGTAAAATAGTAGCTTAAATGTTTGTGGTAAATTCAAATTACTTCATCTATTATATACTCTGGTCTATTTTTTATCTCATCAAAAATATTGCCTATATAGGCTCCTAAAACGCCGAGTGATAACATTTGTATGCCGCCAAAAAAAATAATAGACCCGAAGATAGACATCCAACCTATTTCGAATGTTTCAGGATAAAAAATATATTTCAAAAATTGTGCTATAAAAAACAATACACTAATCACAACTAATACTAAGCCAATATTAGTAGCCAAAGTTAAGGGCTTCTTTGAAAAATAGAGCAAACCTCGCATAGCAAATTGTATCATTTTCGAAAGAGGATAATGCGTCTCCCCTGCGAATCGCTCTTCCCGATGATATTCTATTGGTATTTGCTTGAAGCCTATCCAACTAATTAGACCTCGGATATATTTTTGACGTTCTTCGATATTATTAAATACATCTGCCACCTTTCGATCTATCAATCTAAAATCTCCTGTATCAAGCGGTAACTGCGTTTCCGACATCGAATTAATCAATCGATAATAATACTTAGCAGTCATTTTCTTAAACCATGATTCGCCCATTCGTGATTTTCTGACAGCATATACTACATTAGCCTTTTCTTTTTGTGCGAGCTCCACCATATCTGGTATCAAAGCTGGGGGATCTTGCAGATCAGCGTCAATAATTATAATATAGTCTCCTAGTGCGTGCTTTATACCAGCGGAAACTGCAGGCTGATGACCAAAATTTCTCGAAAAATGTATAGACTTTATCTTTGGAAATTTCTCATGAAATGAGATTAAAATTTCTCGGGTTTTATCTCTACTGCCATCATTGACATAGACTATTTCATAATCGTTAAAATGAGTAGACAAAACACCGTTAAGTTGATTATTGGTCTCCTCAATAACCGACTCTTCATTATAACAAGGTACTACTACACTTACTTTCATTGACAAATTTTTAATTAAAGGCCTGCTGGATATCCGCTATCAAATCTTGCGGATTTTCTACACCTACAGAGAAGCGTATTAATTTATCAGTTACATTAATTTTTGCTTTTATATCTTCAGGCACACCGGCATGTGTCATAGAATAAGGATGCTGAATCAAACTCTCTGTGCTACCCAGGCTCACTGCCAATTTTATGAGTTTTAATTTATTCAGAAACTTAAAGCATGGCGCTTCCCCACCTTTTACATCAAATGAAATCATTGCACCTGGTTCAGAACACTGTGCCCTATAAAGTCTCTCCTGTTCTGCATCTTCAAACTGGTCGAAATAATAAACTTTCTCTACCATAGGATGGCTGCGAAGATATTTTGCTACTACCTTTGCATTTTCGCATTGTTTCTCCATGCGCAGTTTCAAAGTCTCTAGGCTTCTCGTTAAAAGCCAAGCAGTGTGAGGACCACTCATTCCACCTAAGTTATTTCTCATTTTCTTGACACGTGCTATCAGTTCCTTACTACCCATGCAGGCACCGGCTACGATATCACTATGACCACCAAGATACTTAGTAGCACTATACACGCATAGGTCTGCACCCATAGCTATAGGATGCTGCCAAATAGGACCCATATACGTATTATCAGCTATTACTAATACTTTCTTATCTGGGGTAGATAACTTTTTGGCTATCGATACACACATTGCGATATCAATGAGAACATTATTCGGATTGGCAGGAGTCTCTACAAATATGACAGAAATTTTATCCTTGATGCCTGCCGCTTCTATAGCCTGCATAATATCTGCTTCTTTATCTCCAGGCATAAATCCATGAGAAGAAATATGATAGCGAGACAATATAGATTTGAAAAAAGTATCTGTACCACCATACAACGGATTGGAATGTAAAACCACATCACCAGGGCGCATAAACTCAAGCAGAGCCGTAGAAATAGCAGCCATTCCACTTTCAAATACACAGGCATCCTCTGCTCCTTTTTCATAGACCGCGAGTCTATTTTCTACTATCTCTAAATTAGGATTATTAAATCTACTATAAACTAAACCATTGGTTTGACCAGCAGGCAGCGATTTCTTACCTGTAATAACCTCAAAAAATTGCTTGCCTTCTTCTGCAGATTTGAATACAAAGGTACTCGTTTGAAAAATAGGAGTTTTGACACTTCCTTCTGACCATTCAGGATTGTAACCTAAGGTCATCATCAAACTCTCAGGATTCATATTTTTATCGCTCATTACTTTAATTTATATCTTCGACAAAGGTAAAATAAAAGCTATATTTGTATCTAAAATATAAATCAAATGAATTTTATAATAAAATTTTTCATTCTGGCTGCTATTTTGAGCCTTTTTGTAGTTTTCTGCAATAACGGCTCATACATTCGAGTTACCAATCCCAATGACTTCAAATCAGTCATTATCTTTTTATCTGCACTAGTTTTACTCAATACATTTGTCAAGCCTATATTAAAAATATTTACTTTTCCATTAAACTGCTTGACATTTGGTTTATTCTCATTTGTTGTCAATTTTATAATAGTTTATTTTGCAGATAAATTAGTCGATTCATTTGAGTTTACCAATTGGAAATATACTTTTATCTTTAGTATATTATTTGCATTAGCTAGCTCTGTAATCGATTATTTCTTAAAAGATAAAGATTAAAATGAGATTTAAAACACTATACTTTCTATTTATTGGAATTTTAGCATGGACACTATTCAATAGCAACTCTGGAGGTGCTGGTGCTAATAATTTCAACTGTAATAACTGTCACAGTGGAGGTAGTGGCACTACCACGATAGATAGCGTAATATTGCGAGATCCAGTAACACTGGATAAAATGGTAAAATATAGCCCTACAAAGTCTTATGTGATAACTATTTATGGCACAAATTCTGGCTCTTTAAATCGATTTGGATTTCAAATGTCACATGGTGGTAAGGGCAGTTTTTCATCTCCATCAGCTGATTGTCAATTATCTGGAAATATATGGGAACATAAACAAAAGATATTAGGAAATTCTAGCAAATTTCAGGTATCTGCTCGCTGGAATGCACCAGCCAAAGGTAGCGGCAATGTAACACTAGAAGCATATCTAAACGCTGTGGACAACAGCAACGATGCCACAGGCGATAAACCTAGCAACAAATATAGCTATTCATTTGATGAATTAACATCTAGTGATTCTGCGAGTATTGAAGTAAGAGTTTTCGGATGGTACAATGATAAGGATCCTAATGCCAGAATTACTTTCAAAGCATATCCTACGAATGGTGGCCCTACTCCTGAGTATCAATGGAAAGTAAATGGGAAAAATATTGGGACCAAAACGACCGAAGATATGTATTCATCATCGACTATTAGAGGCGGGGATACGGTTACTTGCTGGATGTACTCCAGTCAATTTGGAGCTTTTCCCAATCCTGCAGTTTCAAAACCTTATATTGTCATGAAAGCGAATAGTTCAATTTCAAAGGTTTCAACCGACCCTCCAAAACTCATTGTTTCCAATAAAACCCTACATATAATTGATATTCAAGAAATCACTTATCTATCCATTTACAACTATCAAGGCAAACTATTATTTTCCAAACAAATACATTTACCAGAAACTGTAGATTTATCATACCTTTCAAGTGGCATTTATATAGTTAAGATGAAGATTAACAATAATTTAGTAACCAATAGAATTCAATTAAATTAAAAAAACAAGCTCAGATTCAAAAAATAAGTATTATATTTGCACCCTCATAAATAAAATAGAAAATTAAAGTAATATGGCTTTAACTGCAGAAAGAAAAAAAGAATTAGCTCTAGAGCATGGAGGTTCGGCTACGAATACGGGCAAATCTGAAGTTCAGATTGCTATGCTAACTGAGCGTATAGCTAGTATGACCGAGCATCTCAAAGGTCAGAAGAATGACAAAAACACTATGCTTTCACTTATAAAGCTAGTAGGTCAAAGAAGAAAATTGCTTAATTACCTAGCAAAATCTGATATCGGACGATACAGAGATATTATTGCTAAGTTGAAAATAAGAAAATAATTTCCCTTTTTGAGGTAGATTGATTTATAAGCCGATAAATTCAGATTTGTCGGCTTTTTTTGTTAAATTATAAAGTATTAATTCAGATGAATATCGTAAATAAGAAAATCGTTCATGCTAATGGACAAGAAATAAGTATAGAAACTGGTAAACTAGCTAAGCAGGCACATGGCTCGGTAGTAGTGCGTCAAGGCAATACCATGATTATGGCTACTGTCGTATCAGAATATAAGGCAGGTGAAAATGTAGATTTCCTTCCGTTAACAGTAGATTATAGAGAGCGATTTGCTAGTACAGGTAGATTTCCAGGTGGTTTTTTGAAAAGAGAAACAAGACCAAGCGATCATGAGATTCTAATCTCAAGACTCATTGACCGTGCATGTCGTCCACTTTTTCCGGATGATTATCATGCCAATACCATGCTTATGGTTACGCTAATAAGCGCAGATGATGTAATCATGCCAGATACTCTGGCTTGTCTTGCTGCTAGTTCGGCTATTATGGTATCAGATATTCCATTTAATGGTCCTGTCAGTGAGGTGAGAGTAGGTCGCATCAATGGCAACTATGTTATCAATCCGAGTCAAAAGGAAATGGCTGACAGCGATATCGATATGATAATAGCCGCTACGGAGAAGGATATCATGATGGTAGAAGGCGAGATGAACGAAATTTCTGAAAAAGAAATGGCTGATGCTATTATGTTTGCCCATGAAGCCATCAAAGGACATTGCCAGGTACAAAAAGAACTAGAAACAGCTGCTGGTAAAACTCAAAAAAGAGAATATTGCCATGAATCTAGTGATTTAGATTTATACAAAAAAATTAAAGACTTTTGCTATGACAAAATTCAAACCGTAGCCAAGTCAGCAAGTGGCAAAGATGAGCGCAGCGCAGCGTTTGAGGCTATCATCACAGAGTGCAAAGGTACATTTACCGAAGAAGAATTGGCAAAAGAGTTTTTGACCAAATTCTACTATGGTAAAGTAAAGAAAGAAGCTGTAAGAAGAGTCATATTGGATAATAAAGTAAGACTCGATGGCAGAGGAATGAAAGACATTCGTCCTATTTGGTCTGAAATCAACTACCTTCCTTCACCACACGGTTCGGCAGTTTTCACAAGAGGCGAAACGCAGTCATTGACCACTGTAACCCTCGGTACTAAAATGGATGAACAAAGTATTGATGGTGCCGTATTCCAAGATAGCAAGAAATTTATCTTACATTATACTTTCCCATCGTTCTCTACAGGCGAGGCACATGCATACAGAGGAGTAGGTCGCAGAGAGGTAGGTCATGGCAATCTAGCTCAAAGAGCCCTTGAGAAAGCATTAGATCCGAATTTCCCATATACTATAAGAGTAGTTTCTGACATCTTAGAATCCAATGGTAGTTCCTCTATGGCAACGGTATGCGCAGGTAGTTTATCTATGATGGATGCAGGCGTACCTATGACAAGCGGAGTTTCGGGTATAGCTATGGGATTGATAACAGATGATAAAGGAAATTACGCCATCCTTTCTGACATTTTAGGCGATGAAGATCACTTAGGCGATATGGACTTTAAAGTAGCGGGTACTTCAAAAGGTATCACTGCATGCCAAATGGATATCAAAATTGATGGACTTTCTGCCGAACTTTTGATGGAGGCATTGAATCAAGCGAAGGAAGGAAGAACTCATATCTTGAATGAAATGAACAAAACCATAGCTGTATCGAATCCAGAGTTGAAGCCACATACGCCTAGATTAGTAGAAATAATCATCGATAAAGAGTTTATAGGAGCAGTGATAGGACCTGGTGGTAAAATTATCCAAGGTATTCAGGCTGAAACTAATACTACCATCACTATCGAAGAGAAAAACGATAAGGGTTATGTTCAAATATTCGCAAACAATGCCGATGATATAGCAGCTGCGAGTAAGAAAATTAATGGAATAGTGGCTAAACCAGAGGTAGGAGAAATCTATGACGCTACTGTCAAAACGATTGTTGATTTTGGAGCATTTGTAGAAATATTACCAGGAAAAGAAGGTCTTCTACATATCTCAGAAATCGAGTGGCGAAGACTCGACTCCATGGAAGGTGTGCTCAAAGTAGGCGATCCTGTGCAAGTAAAACTTATTGACATCGATAAGAAAACTGGAAAATATAAATTAAGCCGCAAAGTACTAATCCCAAGACCAGATAGTAAGCCGCAGGATAGGTAAACTGAAAATAAAATCTATTTGAGGCTATAAATAAATAAAGTATAGTCCTATTATGAAAGAACTCTACTATTCGTTAAAATCGGCTTGGAATTTTAATGATTCTCGATTAGACGTTTTAAGTAGTTATTTTTTTTTGTTTTTTCTTTCAGGTCTTGTTTTTAATGATCATTTATTCAAAATCTTATACCCAAACATCTTAACAGGGAAGTTATCTGATTTTTTTGGCCTTTTCATTTTTCCATTTTTCATATCAGCCCTATATCCAAAAAGGATAAAATCAATTTATATCTTTACACTCATTATATTCATAGTTTGGAAATCCTCTTTTATTCAACCAATTATTAATGAGTTTAATTCAATTGGTCTAAAATTCAATAGAGTTGTTGATTATTCAGACTATATTGCCTTGACAATTCTCCCATGTTCATTTTATTATTTGAAAAACAAACTTTCTAAGGTAGTAAAGAAAGCTACTTTATTCAACAAATTAGTATTATTAAGCTGTTTCTTTTTCTCTGTTGCAACTACTTTACCTCACGAAGAGATCATCTTAAATAAGACAAATTCGATTGAGTATAATGTAAATATAAGTAAAACTGAACTATTAAGCAAGCTAACTCCGTTAAATAATTACAGTGGTGCTCAAGAGTATAATATTAGAGATACGCTCTTTATCATATATATTAGTAATAATAAAGAGCGAGTTGAATCAATAGTAAATATTCAAGAAATAAGTAAAAATATAACGAAAATAAGATTTGATAAATTTAATTCAGTCACTATTGAAGGGGGTTTTTCAGGAGTTGAAGAGGAACTGAAAACCAAATGGAAGACTAAATCAACGGAAGATTACAACTACTACATTCAAAATCATTTCATAGATAAAATCATTGCTGGCGACTTTCAATACATTTATTTTGATAATTTAAGGATACACAATGAATGGAAAAATAAAGAAAAAGATAGACAGCGAGCTACTATCATAATAAACTAAACTCCATTACTAGGGTCTTTTCCTCATTCACATAGCTATATGTGTCAGCATATTCATTGATGAGAAATAGTCCTCTTCCTCTAGGTTGTGTCAAATTTTTATCTTGGAGTGGACATTCTATTTGCATCAAGTCAAATCCTTGCCCTTCATCTTTTATTCTAAAAACAAGTCGGTTTTCTAATAGACTTAAGCTTATATGAACATATTTTGACTCGTCACTTTTATTACCATGCACTACTGCATTAGTCACTGCTTCCTGAAAACATAGACGTATCTTATGCCTTAACTCTGCCGATACCGCCACATCCTCCATCAGATAGCAAAAGAAGTGTTCTAAATGATAAAGCGAATATTGACTTGAAAGAAAATCTAGCTCCACTATGTTTTGACTTTATTTACGATGAATTTAACGCTAATTCTTCTACTTTTGTTTCAATATATTAACGATAATGTCAAATAATTACTTTACATTCTTGGATCAAAAAGTCCATTATCAATATTTTCTGGGCGATACCAGCAATGCTATCATTGTTCTCATTCATGGACTAGGAGAGCATTCAGGACGATATGAACTCTGGGCTAGAAAGTTCAATGCATATAATTATGGCGTGTGCGCACTCGACCTTCCTGGTCACGGCTTAAGCAATGGAAAGCGTGGTTATATTTATAAATTTTCAGATTTCTATAAAGTCATCGATAGTTTTTTGGAGCAGGTGAAATTAGACTTTCCCAATAAACCCCTTATTCTCTATGGGCATAGTATGGGTGGCAATATTCTCTCTAATTATGTGTTGAAACGTAAACCACAAGTCAAGGCTATAGTATTGTCTTCTCCTTGGTTTAAATTAGCAGTGAAACCGAATGCTTTCAAGTATTTTCTAGGGAAGTTGATGCATAAAATCTATCCAGAATTTCATGATAAAACCAACCTAAATCCAAACTTTATCAGTAGAATACCTGAAGAAGTTGAAAAATATAAAACCGACAAACTGGTACATGGTAGAATTACTCCGGCATTATTTTTTCCCTTATATATCAAAGGAATGAAAATGGTAGAAAGAGCTAAGGAATTCTATCTACCTACCTTGGTTTTCCATGGCAGTGGAGATAATCTGACTAGCCATGAGGCTTCTAAAAAATTTGCTAGCGGTAATGATAAAATTGATTTCTTATCCATTGAAGGTGGTTTTCATGAGTTGCATCACGACTTGGGTAGAGATGAACTGTTTGAAAAAATAATAGATTGGTTGGCGGTACATGTGGTGATGAGGTAGGTAGGAATGCACCTCGAGTTGCGTTCCTACAAGATAGAAAAATAAAAAGAATCTAATGCAAGGCATAATAACAAAATCCACTGGTACATGGTATCAGGTCTATATCCCCGATAAAAAAGCAGAGTTATCCGCTCGGTTAAAAGGGATATTTCGTACCGAAGGTAATCGGGATACAAACCCTATAGCTGTAGGTGATAGTGTTACCATTGAGATAGAACTCGATGACTATGTCATAGCTAGTATCGAAGAACGAAAAAACTATGTCATTCGCCAGAGCCCAAAAAGAAAGGCATTGCGGCATATCATAGCATCAAATATTGACTTGGCTGTAGTAGTCGCAGCTATTAAACGCCCACGAACTTCAACAGGATTTATTGACCGATTTTTGGTAACCACTGAGGCTTATCGCATTCCCACTTTGATAATTATAAATAAGGTAGATGACCTCACAGATAAGGAAAAAACAATTCTCGAAGATTGGGTAGAGACCTACGAATCTATCGGCTACGACGTATTGACTACCTCTACGATTACAGGACAAGGGGTCGAGGAATTAAAAGATTTATTGAAGAACAAACGTAGTCTTTTTTCTGGGCACTCTGGTGTCGGGAAATCAAGTTTGCTCAATTGTATTGAACCCAGCCTAGATTTGCGTACTGGAGAAATCTCAAAGATACATGAAAAAGGCATGCATACTACTACCTTTTCAGAATTGTTTCGTCTTGAAAAATTAAATGCAGAAATAATAGATACACCCGGCATCAAAGAATTCGGAGTCTTGCACACAGAGGATTATGAGGTCAAGGATTTTTTCATTGAATTTGTTCCTTACCTCAATCAATGTAAATTTCACAACTGTATGCATATCAATGAACCTGATTGTAAAGTTTTGGAAGCCTTAGAGGATGGTAAAATTTCACCATGGCGATATCAAAATTATCTAGGCATATTAGAAGATATCAAGGAGCAAGGAAGTAGCTGGGAATTGAAAAAAAGAGACTGGGTCAAGCGGTAAATATGAAAGCAGTAGTACAACGTGTGAGTCAAGCCAGTGTAGCTGTAGATGGAGATATAGTGGGAGCTATCGACAAAGGATTTCTAATACTACTAGGAGTAGGTGTCGATGATAGTCATGAAGATATAGAATACCTCGTTTCAAAAATTTCGCAACTGCGGGTTTTTGCAGATAAGGATGGTAAGATGAATCTCGATATCAAAGCGATTGAAGGAAATTGTCTAGTCATCAGTCAATTTACCCTCTATGCCAATACTAAAAAAGGAAATCGTCCATCGTTTATAGAAGCCGCCCCACCTGATAAAGCTAAAACTATGTTTGAGGAATTTTGCACTCAACTTTCATTGCAAATAGGTCGTAAAGTAGCCACAGGAATTTTCGCTGCGGATATGAAAGTGAGTCTTACGAATGATGGTCCAGTGACTATAATTTATGATAGTAAAAATAGGAAGTCAGGCTAGTTTGACTATATTTGTAGTATAAATCCTAGAAATGATTACCAGTTTATCACAGCTAGATTTCAATAAAACTTACAGCTATGCCGATTATCTGCTATGGCAGTTCCAGGAGCGAGTGGAACTCATACGGGGCAAAATCATGACAATGTCACCAGCACCAAGCAATCTTCATCAACAAGTTCTTAGTGAGCTTCATGGACTACTTTATAATTATTTTAAAAAACACTCATGTCAAGTTCGCTTTGCACCCTTTGATGTGCGACTACTCGATGCTAAGAAATCTAAAAAAGATTCAGACATCTACACCGTGGTTCAACCAGACCTCTGTGTGATTTGTGATTTATCTAAAATAGAAGAACGAGGCTGTCTTGGTGCACCAGATTTAGTCGTAGAAATTTTGTCGCCAGGCAATTCGGACAAGGAAATGAAACATAAATATGATTTGTATCAAGAAAATGGAGTGCGTGAATACTGGGTAATTCACCCCACCGAAAAACAACTTTTCATTTTTGTATTAGAGAATGGAATTTTCGTAGGTAAGCATCCTGTTATCTCGACGGATGTAGTAAATTCATACATATTCTCTGACTTATCGTTTCTATTGGGCGACTTATTTCCAGAGAATCCAGCTGTATGAGACTCTTCCAATCTTTTCGATATGCGTGGCAGGGAATTTCTTATTGTTTTCGTACACAATTAAACTTTCGCATTCACCTAGTCGGATTTATTTTTCTTTTGATATCCTCTTATTTTTTTCAATTTGAAAAATGGGAGGTCATTGTGTGCTTGATATTGTCTGCTCTGGTTTTTTTTGCAGAACTAATGAATACAGCTATCGAATCTGTTGTCGATTTGACTACGCAAGAATTCTCTGAACTAGCCAAAATCGTTAAAGACTGTGCAGCAGGTGCTGTGCTTGTTTTAGCCATAATATCAGTATGTGTATGGTGTATCATCGTATATGGAAAATTATAGCCCTATGACGCTATCTCAGGATTTTTATAAGCAATTAGAATTTCTCCGAGAAATAGATAAAGTCAAATCTATCTACAGAAAATCAAAAACCTATACGGGAGAGAAATATGAAAATGATGCCGAACACTCATGGCATATTTGTATGATGGCTATGGTACTCGCCCAATATTCCAATGAGCCTATAGATGTATTCAAAGTCATCAAAATGCTACTCATACATGACATAGTAGAAATCGATGCAGGCGACACATTTCTATATGCGAACCATCGCGATGAAGTTTTTGAAAAAGAAAAGCAAGCAGCAGAGCGCATTTTCGGAATATTACCTGATAATCAGAAAAAGGAATTTATAGACTTATGGCTCGAATTTGAAGAGAAGAAAACAGCTGAAGCTAAATTTGCCGGAAGTATAGACCGCTTTCAACCCATGTATGCCAACTATCTCAATCAAGGCAGTACTTGGAAAGAAAACGGAGTTCAATACGAACAGGTAGTAGCTAAAAATAAAGTGATAGCGGAGGGATCGGAGGTATTATGGAACTATGCTCAAGGTGTTTTGAATCAAGCGAATACAGAAAATTTGTTTGTGAATTTATAATTATACCGTAAGCGTATTCGTAATAGTCCAATGTCGCATGGCTCATTGCACTAAACAAATACAGCTGCGGCATTTACCATAGCAAGGTTTTAAAATGGATTGGACCATTTTAAAACCGCTATTGGTATTTCATCTTTCTTCAATCTCCCCTTGCCATTTTGTCATATTTTTACTATCTTTGCCCTCCCATACAGGGGCAATCTAAATGAGCGAACAGATATACCATACCGATTTACTAGAGAATGATGTAATCATTTCTTCCAAAGGAAATGAGACTGACATTCCTGCATCGAATTCTAAGAAATATTATATAGAGAGCTATGGTTGTCAAATGAATGTCAGCGACAGTGAAATCGTAGCTGCCGTGCTCAATCAATCGGGCTATCAAGGAACAGCCGACGAGAAGGAAGCCGATTTGATATTTCTCAATACCTGCTCCATTCGCGACAAGGCAGAACAAACGGTTAGAAATCGATTGACCCAACTTAATTTTTTGAAGAAAAATAAGAAAGGTCTGGTGGTAGGTGTGCTAGGTTGTATGGCAGAGCGTTTGAAATCAAAATTGATAGACGAAGAAAAATTGGTGGACCTCGTAGCAGGACCAGATACTTACCGAGATTTACCTCGAATGATTAGCGATGTGGATGGTGGACAAAAAGCAGTCAATGTATTGCTGAGTAGAGAAGAAACCTATGCGGACATAGCTCCCGTGCGTTATAGCTCCAATGGTGTGACAGGGTTTATTTCCATTATGCGAGGTTGTGACAACATGTGTGCTTTCTGCGTAGTACCTTTTACTAGAGGGCGCGAACGAAGTCGTTCAGCCTTGACTATAGTGAAAGAAGCAGAAGAGATGGTTCGTCAAGGCTATAAAGAAGTGACGCTGCTAGGACAAAATGTAGATAGCTATCGCTGGAGCGAAGATGAAAAACTACGTGGGAAAAATCTCGTAGATGCCAAGTTTGAAGAAGGCGTAATTAACTTTTCTAAATTATTAGAGTTGGTAGCCAAGGTCTCTCCTGCTCTGCGTGTGCGTTTCTCTACATCACATCCCAAAGATATGAGCGATGATGTGCTCGAAGTCATGAGTCGCTATGAGAATATATGCAATTATATTCACCTTCCTGTGCAGAGCGGCAGCAGTTCGGTGCTCGACCGCATGAATAGAACTTATACTAGGGAGTGGTATCTGGATAGAATAGCGGCTATTCGTAAATATATGCCGAATTGTGCTATTTCTTCGGATATCATAGCTGGCTTTTGTGGCGAAACGGAAGAGGAACATCAAGAGACGCTTTCCTTAATGGACGAGGTGATATATGACCTAAACTATATGTTTTTCTATAGTGAAAGACCGGGAACGCTCGCAGCGAAAAAATATGAGGATGATATCCCAGAGGATGTGAAAAAGAGAAGATTGGAAGAAATTATAGCTAAGCAAAACCAGCATGCCTTGCTTCGTCATCAGCAGCAAATAGGGACGAAACAAATTGTATTGCTGGAGTATACCGCCAGACGCTCTGATCAGCAACTTGTAGGCAGAACGGATGGAAATAAGAAAGTAGTCATAGCAAAAGATAACTGGAAGATAGGTGACTATGTGGAAGTGGAAATTACGGACTGTACGCAGGTAACTCTTTTTGGAAATGCTATAAGAAAAATTGACTTGTAACGATGCAGGAACTCCAAGCCCTTAAAAACAAATTTGATATTATAGGCAATTCGCCTGCGCTGAATTATGCCTTGACAACTGCTGAAAAAGTAGCCCCGACTGATTTAACTGTACTGATTTTAGGTGAAAGTGGTGTAGGAAAGGAAGTTTTTTCAAAAATTATTCATCAACTCAGTCCGAGAAAACACGGACCATTTATTGCTATTAACTGTGGAGCTATTCCAGAAGGCACGATAGATTCCGAATTGTTTGGGCATGAAAAAGGTTCGTTTACCGGTGCTACCGATAATAGAAAAGGATATTTTGAAACAGTCAATGGAGGAACCATTTTTCTCGATGAAATAGCAGAAATGCCATTGGGGACACAGTCGCGTCTTCTGCGATTGCTTCAAAACGGTGAATATATCAAAGTAGGAGCATCGCAGGTGCTCAAAACAGATGTACGTGTCATCGCAGCGACCAATGTCAATCTATTAGATGCGGTGCAGAAAGGAAAATTTAGGGAAGATTTATATTATAGACTCAATACTGTGCCTATCATAGTGCCACCTCTTAGAGAACGCGGAAATGACATCGCATTGCTATTTAGAAAATTCTCTGTCGATTTCTGCGAAAAAAATAAAATAAAAGCGCCGCAACTCTCTGAGGAAGCCAAGGAAATGATCATCAACTATCGCTGGCCAGGAAATATAAGACAGCTAAAAAGTGTAGCGGAGCAGGTAAGTATTCTCACTGATGCAGAGTATTTATATCCAGAAGATATCGCTCGATTTATTCCTAATAGCTCCACCGCTCTTAATTTTAGTAGTGCAGGAACTTCAGGAGATTTTTCTCAAATGGGAAATGAACTGACTTTGAAAATGCTAGTAGAGTTAAAACAAGATATGAATGACTTGAAAAGAATGTTTTTCGAGTTGACAAAAAATACTACAGCTAGTTATGAAACTACCTCAGATGGAGGTGATACGCGAATAGTATCCGTAGATAGATATTTGCCTGCATCGAGAGCGATTGGAGGATTTACTCCTAATGTCATAGAATTACCAGAACGAAATTCTACAAATTCGAGACATCAACAAAGTGAGTTGCTCCCCGATAATCTCAACCTAGTAGATATGGAGAAGAAATTTATCATTTCTGCCTTAAAAAAACATAGAGGTAAACGAAAATATGCTGCGGAAGAACTCGGGATTAGTGAACGTACACTTTATAGAAAAATTATTGACTACGATATAGAAGAATGAGAAACACTTTAACCTATCTACTTCTTTTCTGTCTTAGCTTCTGCTCATCTTGTGGAGTGTATTCTTTTTCTGGGGCATCTATTCCCAAAGAGGTAAAAACTATTTCGATAGACTATATACAAAATAAAGCTCCAAATGCTTGGTCTACTATTGACAATATTTTTAATCAAGAACTGCGCAATAAAATGGCGCGCGATGGAGGTCTCAAAGTACTCGACGCAAATGGAGATTATCAGATTAAAGGCTTTATCTCTGATTATAGAATTACGCCTCAAGCACCTACTACTGGTAGTTTCTCTACTCGATATCGCTTAGACATTTCAGTGAGAATAGAATTTAAAGATGTCGTCACAGATAAAAAAGTACAATGGACAGAATCATTTACTAATTTTGAGGTTTATGAAAATGATATTACAGGTCAAGAGGATAAATTTATTCGCAACATATCTACTAACCTTTGTAATTCCATTTTCAATAAAATGTTTTCTACATGGTAGGCGAGAAACTTCCTTTACCTATATTGAAGTATATAGATATAGATTCTACTGAATTAGATGGGATAATTCATGACTATCCCTTTTATCAATTTACTCTTATTGCTAAACTACTCAGAAAAAATAGCTTAGAAAATCTAAGTTTAACGGATGCCAACTTCTTTGGACTTCAGCAGAAGAAATTAGAAGCTTATGCACGAATCTTTTCTACATATTCATCAAATTCTGCTGATAACCAAAATCTTGACAATGATGCCCATTCAGCTGCATCGATTCATGATATTCATATTGATATAATTGAATCAACACCAATTAGCTCAATAACAGATGCTAATACTGACTTGAAAGAAAGCGATGATGCGATTCCTAAGGAGTTTGGCCAAGATGGGTCTATCTCTGACGAAGTGATTCATCCATTATCTGACACAGCTATATCAGAAGAGCTACAAGAAGAATTAATCGATAACGAGACTAGCAATAGCCATCAGGAGGTAGAGATTCCTAACCAAGAAATACGACCAAACATTGGAGAACAGAATAATCTAGATCAAGATAGCAGCAATAATATTGATTCAACGGGTTTTGAAAATAATTTGGATGGCATGGTGATTGATTCACAAAATGACTATAATCCTATTGAATCCTTGGATATAGAGTTTTTATTAGACGAAGATACCTCAGAAGAAGAGCTAGCTAGTAGACTCACTGAGAGTAATCTAAAAGAAGAAACCTATGATGTTTTAGAACTCAGTCTTTCCAATTCAGACCCTGAAACGCTCTCACACGAAGCCTTGGATTTAGAATTGGATTTTGAAAATACTAGTTCCGATGAGGAATTAGCAGAAAAACTTGAGCAAGAGAATTCTATCGAATTTGAAATTGATGTCAGCAGCGAACAAAAAGAGATTCAAGAACATGAAAGTCAAACAATTGATGAGAATGAGATTTATTCTCAAACGGAAATTGAACTTGATAAAATCAGTGAAGATATCATAGTAACTGATGCAGATGATGTTATACAGTTTGAGACTAGAAAAGAAAATAATTATATACTCCCCGCAGCTTATGAGATAATAGCTATTGACGACCAATTAAGCAAAGAAGCAACGCTCGACGAAAACCTTACTTCCAAATCGAATGAAGAAGTAACAGACTCGAAAATTTTGTTTAATAGTTCCTCAAAACAAGATAATGAAGTAAAAGATTTTAATAGCTGGCTATCAACATTTAATAAGGAATCAGAAATCTCAGAAGAAATTAAAAGTAGAATAACAGCCGAGGAGAAGGAATCGGAAGAAGTAGAATTATCAAAATCTATTCAATCGAATGCTTTAAATATTCTTATACAAGAATCCATTCATCGCGAAGGGCAAGGAATCAACAGAGACGATGAATTAGATGGCGTTTTGAAGGATAATTTTTTCAAAACACAAGTAGAAATGAAGAAGGTTAGCAGAAAGACTCCAACGGATATGAGAATTCAAGATGAGGCGCAGTTAAGCCTGCAACCTATAGATATCGTATCTGAGACCTTAGCCATCTTATACCATCAGCAGGGAAATATAGCCAAAGCCATTGAAATTTATGAAAAATTAATTAGCTTAATTCCCGAAAAAAGTAGTTTCTTTGCACTCCAAATTGAAAATTTGAGAAAATAATATAAATCAATCATATATGGAATATATAGCTTTAAGCATACTTATAATCGTTATAGCAGTACTTTTGATACTTATAGTTATCATTCAGAACCCGAAAGGTGGTATGAATGCCTCTATGGGAGCTATAGGGAATCAAATCCTAGGTGCCAGCCGAAGTACCGATACAGTAGAGAAAATCACTTGGTATCTAGCTGGAGGCCTTATGGTTCTGAGTGTTTTATCTATATTCCTACTACCAAATCCTAATGACGTGGCTGACGAAACTACCTCTGAAGGTGCTAAAATTAAAGAAGTCTTAGAGAAAAATAAATCTAACACACCTGCCTTTCCTACGGCTCCTGCCATTCCAAATCCACAGCAGGCTGTCCCTCAAGGGCAACCAGGTAGTCAAGCTACTCCTGCGCAGACTTCCCCACAAGGCAATAAATAATATAACATAATAGTACTATATCGAAAGTCCTAGGCTATGCTTAGGACTTTTTGCTTTTAACCACAAATGAAAAATCGCAACGCTATCTTACTGCTCTTTCTTGCCAATACGGTATCTGGTATTTCGCAAGGTATATGTATGATAGCCATTCCTTGGTATTTTACAGCCACGCTGGGCTGGCAAAGTTCTTTTGGTATATTCTATGGTATTCTGACGATTGTTTCTACAATTTGGAGTATCTATGCTGGGACTTTAATTGATAGATATAATCGTAAAAGTATACAGATAATATACTCTGTATTAGGCCTCATACTTATGAGTCTAGCATCTTTAGCAGGAGATTTTCCAGTTCTTCCCCTTTGGCTGGTTAGTGGAGTAGCATTTGCCTTTACAGTGCTATTATACAATATTCACTATATGAATATTTACAGTATAGCTCAAGAAATTTCACCCCCGGAGTATTACAACAAAGTCATATCCTATTTAGAGGTTCAGGGACAAGCGACCACCATAGTGGGAGGTGCTGCTGCTGCCATATTAATGGAAGGAAGTCAGAATGGCATTATATCCTTGTTTGGTTTTCATATTAAATCTTCCTTAATATTTTCGCCATGGAGTCTCTATCAGATATACGCGCTAGATGCCTTTACCTATTTGCTCGCAATACTCATTTTAATTTGCATTAAAATTCAACCCATAAAAAATAGGCTTATAGAAAAAGAATCAACTTGGATTAGACTTAAAACTGGTTGGAATTTTCTTAAAGATAAACCTGCACTCATTATTGTTGGTTGGCTCAGTCCGGCAGTTTTTGTATGCGTGTTGCTTATTAGCTTTTTTCTCATGCCTTCTTATATCTCAAAAGTACTAGGAGCATCTAGCCATGTATTTGCCTCATCAGAGCTTTATTTCGCACTGGGAGCCCTCTTAGCTGGTTTTTATGCTAGGCACCTACTAAAGAGTCAACATGAGGTTACTCGTATTCTCGTCTTGTTTTTCCTAGCCTTGGTGGTGTTTGCTATTTTTATTTTTAATAGGCATTTGGGGATTTTTTATTTCGCAAATATTCTATTTGGCTTCTCCAATGCCTCTATTCGATTCAACAGGGTATCTTATTTTTGGAAATTAGTACCAAATCACCTCATGGGGCGAGTGTCTTCTGTACTCAATATTTCTTCTTATCTTTTTAGGGCATTCTGGGGATTTATTTTTTCCTTATCCATATTTACGGATGTAAACGGAATGATAGCAGTTATGTGGGTTTTATTCTTTTTCATACTTCTTAGTGGCTTCGTGATTTATATCTATTCAGATGATATAAAGGCACTTGAAAATTAAACCAATTTATCTTTTTTTCATCTTAAATTTGCACAACTAAAGAATAAATAAATGCTACTTACGATTTTAAGTTTCTTAATAAAATGTCTTGGTTTCCAATCAAATATTGATGATTTGATAGGAGTAAAAGGTCCTCTCCAATTTAATAAAACAGAGTTTCATTTATCATTAAGTGGTCAACCTGAAAAAAATATGGCACTTCATGTCTACCTACCAAAAGGTGAGGATCTTGATAATTACAATCAGAAACTCAGCTTAATTGTACTCAACACTAAAAAGGATGTCGATGGTGTGGTAAAAGCTAAACTTAACGACCTAGCCACAAGGAAGAAATTAGATTTCAATTGTAATTACTCGACTCAAGATATCGTAGAAGGAAAAGATGTACTAGTAGAATATGTTCAAACGGAAACCAACAACAAAAAATTAAGCGAAGCTGAATTTAATATCAGCCGAGTAAAATGGTTGACTGATCACGATAATGGCTCCTATTTATTGATTTACACCTATTCATGGAGAACCTACGATGAAGAAGCCGTTGACATGTTAAAAAATATTCAGACCTATAAATTAGAATTTATACAAGAATTAGGCAAGAAGGAAATGCCTGATGTAAGATTGCCTAAATAATCTAAGAAAAAGTAAAACTTAAGTAAAAAAAACACTATAGTTTCGCTATCTTTGTAGGTATAAAATGAGAATTTAAAAATTCTCTGTATGACTTTGACCTATAAATGAGATAAATATTACCAATGAAAAAAACAGCCTTTATTTTACTAAACTGCCTTATTGCATTATCTAATTTTGCGCAGCAAAAATTGACCATCTATATTAGCACGAAACTGCCAATAACATTCAGAACTTATATTGAAGATGAGTTACAAATTTATGCTGAATGCTCAAGAGTTAAAATTTCGAATGTACCTAGTGGGGAGAAAAAATTGAAGTTGCGCATCATGACCCCCAGCAATCAGCAACCAACTATAGTTATCGGGAAGTCTGGGAATAAAGAAGAATATTACAAAGTAGAACAAATAGGAGACAAATATGTCATAAAGTCTAATCCGGAAGGAATTAAAGAAGATAAAACTTATTATGCGAGAGGTAGTTATATGCCAAAACCTAAACCTGCTGTGAAGGATACAAATTCTAAAAATAATCAATCATGTCACGTGAGAGATTCCATCTTAAATAAATTTATAACAGACATGTCGAGTCTAAAAGATGCTAAATCTAGGAAGGATTATGCTGTCAATTATATGCGAAGAAAATGTCTCTATACCCATCAAATAAAGAGTATTGGCTATAGAATAGATGATGACGAACAAAGATTAGAACTCTATAAAATTTTATTCCAACCAGCCTTAGATAGAAATAAATTTCAAGACCTCACAAATTCTTTCCAATCGCAACTCTATGCTAATAAATTTATCGATTGGTTTAACAATCAAAAACTCTAATTATGCCCAGTAGCTCAACAATGTCTGTCTCGGAATATCTAAATGCAGTACCTGAAGAACAAAAGCCATTTTTAGACAAGGTAAGAAATGCCATTAAGAAAAATCTAGATAAAAAATTTGAAGAGTGCATCAACTATGGTATGCTAGGATATGTCATACCTAAAACTATTTATCCTGAAGGCTATCATTGTGATCCCAAACTGCCTCTCCCCTTTGCTGGTCTAGCTGCTCAGAAAAGTTCTATCAACCTCTATCATATGGGTATTTACGCAGATGATAAACTCCTAAATTGGTTTCAAGACGAATATGCCAAACGATGTAAATATAAATTAGACATGGGTAAATCTTGTATACGATTCAAAAAATATGAAGATATCCCCTATACATTGATTGAAGAATTATTTTCTAAAATGTCGGCGAATGATTGGATAAAACTCTATGAGACCAAGCTAAAAAAATAGCTCGTGCTGCCAATTATTTTTATAGCAGTTGCAATTATTTTCCTTTATTGCTTGCTAATATATGCGTATAGCAGAGGCTTTGAAAATTGTCCAAGTTATACTCCTTCTAACCAGAATCCTAGTCACATCTCTGCTACAATTTTGATTCCGTGTCGAAATCCTAGCGAGCAATTACATATATTGTTTCAACAATTAAAACATCAACTATCAGATAATCATACCTGCGAGATTCTAGTCATAGACGATTTTTCAAACAATGAAATCAATATAGAGGCGCAAGAAAATTGCAAGCTTATTCAACTCAAAAACCATCAACCTCAATTATCCCAAAACAAAAACAATAAGAAAGAAGCAATAGCTTTAGGGGTCTCTTTAGCCAGCCATGAATACATAATTTGCCTTGACAGCGATGTATCACTCTCTGAAAATTGGTGGCTAGTCATATCAAATTTTATACATGATAAAAAACCAAAATTTGCAGCAGGTCTTCATCGGTATAAAAAAGAAA
Organism: Chitinophagales bacterium; assembly: GCA_016787225.1. NCBI lineage: Bacteria > Pseudomonadati > Bacteroidota > Chitinophagia > Chitinophagales > Chitinophagales bacterium. The sequence continues at coordinate 123,100 of JAEUUY010000022.1, read as the reverse complement.
ACAATTGGCTCAATGACTTTTTAGTATTGGAACAAGACATACTGACGGCTTCGTCTATCGCAGCACTGCAACTGCGCATACCGACGATGTGCAATGGAGCCAATATGCTGTTTTCAAAACAAGCCTTCGTCGAAGTCAATGGCTATGAAGGGCTCTATCATGTGAATGGAGGGGATGATTTATTTCTCTACCATCGTATTTATAAAAAATTTCCACAAGAAACGTTGTATATAAAAAATCTGAAAGCAACAGTTTATTCTTCAGCACCAAAATCTATAACTGAGCTATTCAATCAACGCAGTCGATGGATAAGTAAAACAACTCATTATGAGAATAATTGGGTCAATGTGCAAGGGGGAATAATACTTGCCGCCAGTGTTTTATCCATTATTTCTATTCCGTTCTTACCTTTAGTTATTATGATTAAAGTCTTATCGGATGTTTTCTATGCTAGAAAAATAAATAGATATTATGGCAATCAATGCACTATTTTGAATTTAATAGTTCAAAGTTTCTGTTATCCATTTTATGTTTTGGCAGTCATCTTTTATAGGCTCAGGGAAGGTTAAGTGCGTTTATTCTTAAACACAAGGATACACACTAAGAACACGAAAAGCCAAAAATACTAATCCTTGTGCACCTTGTAAAAAAACTTCGTGCCCTTCGTTGTCAATATAGTAAATTTGTTATTCAAGACTTACGACTTTGATACGACTATTCCTTACTTTTCTTCTTTCGCTTTTCACTTTTCACTTTAGTAGTGCTCAAAACTCCATAGCCCTTCTCAAATATGGCGGTGGTGGAGACTGGTATGCCAATCCTACCTCGCTTCCCAATTTGGTAAAATTCTGCAATCAAAATCTCAAAACCAATCTTAAAACGGATATCCCCACAGTAGAAGTAGGTAGCGTAGAACTTTATCAATATCCTATGATTCATTTAACGGGTCATGGCAATATTATTTTCAGTGATCTCGAAGCAAAAAATCTCCGCAACTATCTCGAGGCTGGAGGTTTCCTTCATGCCGACGATAATTATGGTTTGAAAGAATATTTCTTCAAAGCCATGACCAAAGTCTTTCCAGAACTGAAATGGGAGAAAGTACCCTTTAGTCATCCTATTTTTCATCAGAAATATAAATTTCCACAAGGCTTACCTAAAATACATGCCCACGACGGGAAAGCTCCAGAAGGATGGGGCTTGTTTCACAAAGGACGCATGGTCTCATTTTTCAGTATAGAATGTGACTTGGGCGATGGTTGGGAAAATATTGAGGTTCATGGCAATACTCCCGAACTGCACCGCAAAGCCTTAGAAATGGGTGCCAATATTGTTCAATTTGTCTTTACACAATAATTTTCTCGAAGTTATTATGTAACGAAATTTGTCTCAATTACAACAAAATTGAAAGGGTTACGATTGAAAATCGACTATTTTTGCATATATGAAGATCTTAAAATTCTTGCTATTTATTGTCTTGGCCTCAAGTATTCAATATTTGGCTGCCCGTGTTGATGACAAGATTCAACGTCAGGTTTTAGTCCAAGTTAAGCCAGAAAACTCTTACAAAGTATATCTAGAGAAGCTATTTCCAGCAGCGAGCATTGAACTCACAGCATCAGACTTTCAGATTTGGCGAATAGAATTTCCTGCTATACCCCCTATGGACTATATATCCCAACTCAAAAGAGAAGGGAAAATCAATCTATACATGCGAAATAGACGTATAGAGCCGCGAGCAACAACCCCTAATGATAGCTTTTTTTCGCAACAAACCTTTCATCTCAATAATTTCAATCCAGGACAATCAGTTACTTATGGCATAAATTCTATTGGAGCATGGGATTATAATAAATCAGGGGTAACAGCCAAAGGTGATACGATAGTGGTTGCAGTTTGTGAAGATGGATTTGACTCCTTACACCAAGATCTCGACTATTTTATCAATTATCAAGAAAATCCGAATGACACCATAGACAACGATGGCAATGGAGCAAAAAATGACTATAGAGGTTGGGATATTGCCAATAATGATTATTCTTTGAAAGGAGGCGGCATTTCGCATTCAACTAGGGTTTGCGGAGCTTTTGCTCGTGGGAATAATTCAAAAGGAATCTCTGGCGTAGCTTGGAATTGTAAAATTCTCCCAATTAACTTTAATGGCGTAGTATCGATAGACAATTCGATAAAAGCATACAATTATTGTCTAAATATGAAACGCCTTTATAGACAAACAAATAAACAAAAAGGTGCTTATATCGTTGCCATCAATTTTTCTTTTGGCACTACCGGTGATCCTGCAGAAGATACATTGTGGAAGGCTGCCATTGATTCATTAGGCAAGGAGGGAATATTAATGAGCATAGCGGTTGATAATAAAGATAGTGATGTAGAATCCTACCAAGATTTACCTGTATTGTTAAATAGCCCATATCAAATCAATGTTACAAATTATAATTACACTTCATTGCAAACAGACGGAAGTGCATTTAGTAAAAAATACGTACATATAGCTGCACCCAATAAATATCATACGACGATGGCTAACAACTCCTATGGAAACAGCGGCTTTGGAGCCAGTTTCTCAGCACCCATAGTTGCGAGTACTATCGCTCTTATGTACTCTAATATGTGTGATAAATTTTTAGATTCTCTGCATACAAGACCAGAGTTTTACACGAAAATAATTAAAGATATTATTCTTGCCAATGTAGATGTCACTCCGGGATTAACCAATAAAGTAGTGAGTAATGGAAAACTAAATGTTTTCAAAACCATTCAAAAAATTGATCAACTCAAAGATAGTTTTTGTAAGAAAGATTCTATTTATACCTCTATAACCTCACGAACGAAGGAATATATTCAAGTGTACCATTCTGCAAAATTCATTTACATCAAAAAAACAAATAACCTACCTTTGTCCCTTTCCTTGCATAATATGCTAGGACAACGTGTTATGGACTATCGTGTAGATCAAATAGAAGAAAAAATAGATGTTCAACATTTACCTTCGGGCTTTTATATACTTAACTATAGCTATGACCAGCAATATTTTACTGAAAAAATAGTTCTGGATTAATGGAGAAAAGTTGGGTTTATAAACCTATAGATCGTGAAAAATTAGCTGACCTTCAAGAATCGCTTAAGATAAATCCAATTCTTTTGGAGCTCTTGATACAGCGAGGGATAACTACCTACCAAGAAGCCAAAGATTTTTTTAGACCCCAGCTCGATATGCTCCATGATCCATTTCTTATGAAGGATATGGACAAAGCGGTGACTCGCATTAAATCGGCTATTGAAAACAAGGAGCGTATTCTCGTATATGGAGACTACGATGTCGATGGGACGACTTCTGTCGCTTTGTTTTATCAGTTTATACATGATATCTATTCCAATGTAGATTATTATATCCCCGATAGATATGCCGAAGGATATGGCGTCTCGATGAAAGGTATGGATTATGCTATCGAATCGGGTGTAGGACTTATTGTCTCGCTCGACTGCGGTATCACAGCGTTTAAAGCAGTAGAATATGCCAAGGAAAATAATATCGATTTTATCATTTGCGACCATCACTTACCTAGCGATATTTTACCCAAGGCAGTAGCGGTTTTAGATGCTAAGCGAAAAGATTGCGCTTATCCATTCAAAGAATTAAGCGGCTGTGGAGTAGGTTTCAAACTATGCAGTGCCATAGCTAGTCAACTAGATATGCCCTCGGAGACCTATATGCAGTATATCGATTTAGTAGCTGTATCCATCGCTTCTGATATAGTATCTATCACAGGAGAAAATCGTGTGTTAGCTTTTTATGGCTTAGAAAAATTGAATAAAAATCCGGTATTAGGACTCAAAATATTAAAGAAAATTGCTGGAATAGAACTTAAGGATATGTCGATTTCGGATATTGTGTTTTCTCTAGGTCCTAGAATCAATGCACCCGGCAGAATGGCGCATGCTCGTGCCTCCGTGGACATCCTCACATGCACCAATGAAGAAGAAGGGTTGAAATTTGCAGAAAGTTTGTCTATTCATAATAGCGCTCGTCGTGAAACGGACGAACAAATAACGAGTGAAGCTATTTTCGAGATAAGCAATGTAGATGATTTTTCTAATCAGCGTACCATAGTCCTAGCCAATGAATCATGGAGCAAGGGTGTGATAGGTATCGTGGCTTCGCGGATGGTCGAGCGCTACTATAAACCTACCATTATATTTTCAGAAAAAGATGGCATACTTACAGGCTCCGCTCGATCTATAAGAGGGTTTTCAATTTATGATGGTATTAGCAAATGCGCTGAAAATGTCATACAGTTCGGAGGACATGACTTTGCGGCAGGCTTAAGTATAGAAAAGGGAAAATTAGAAGCTTTCAAAGCTAAATTTGAAGAAATAGCCGTACAGGAAATAACGCAGGATATGCAAAGTCCTGTGATAGAAATAGACCATGACTTAAGTCTTAAGGATATTGATTTTAAGTTCTACAACATCTTAGAGCAGATGGCTCCTTTTGGACCTGATAACATGCAGCCAGTTTTCGCTACTAAAAATCTAAGAGATGCGGGCAATACGCGCAAGGTTGGGAAAACACTAAATCATGTTCGTATGGAAATGATAGACCAAAATGGTGTTCGTATGAATGGTATTGCTTTTGGACTTGGTGATTTTATAGATATAGAAAAACTAAAATCTTCCACTTTCGATATCTGCTATACGATTCAAGCCAATGAATTCAATGGTAAAATATCGCTGGATATGATTGTGAAAGACATAAAATTAGTCTCTGAATAACACAATTAAAAAAAAATATTTTTTTTAATAAAATTGATAGTATTTTTGTTGTCTAGAAATTAGATGACGTGAAAACCTACCTAACTCTTTTTTTGATTTACCCTTTTTTTTCCAATTGTCAAGATACGATAAGAATTTCTTTTGATTCAAAACTAAATTTTGATGCTAAGGAACTAAATTACTTATTCCACTTTCAAGATAACGGAAAGGATTTGAATATAAAGGGTCAAGATATAAATAATTATGTGTTTAAAACTCCAGGATTGTACCGTATTACAACACAAAAAATAAATCAGAAAGCTAAATATTTTTCAAAATTAGACAACAAAAATATTACCGCAGATTGCAGTGAGATTGCTTTTTCAGAATTTTTCTTTGTCTATGTGGATTCATTAAGAATTGTTTATCAGCCAGAAAGTATAGAAACAACGAAGTCTATCTGTGTAAATAAACCCTGCGATGACATTTCTATGTATATCAATGTTTCGATACAAAATTATAATAAGACTGCGATTTTAATGCCTCAACTACCAATACAATCTTCAGGAATAGGCACAGAAATTATTGCAAATCTTGATTCTGAATATATAAAATTACTACCTGGTAATCACCGCATAAAATATAATTTGAAGGGCTTGGCTATTTTTGCCTCTCATATACAGTTCAATTTTGATAATATAGGTGGTTATACTCCAATTGGCTTAAAAGAGAAAATAAAAGATTGTTCGAAATGAGTAGAATACTATTCATGCTTGTTGTTTTTCTCTTAAGTACAAAACTTATTTTCACCCAATGTATCATCCCTTGCAACTCTAATGTGGGTATTTTTTCTACTAATAATGCATCCACCATAGCTTATGATAATATGGGTTCTGCATTCCATTCAACCTATTCAGTTGAGGAAATTGGTAATCGATTTTGGGGGGAACAAATGCAATCGGATGGAATCTCTAATTTATTGACTCCTCAATTTATTAATCCAACAAATTACCCAGTCTTGACAGGAAAGATTTATCATATAGGTATCGGATCTAATAGTATTAGTGATGTTCAATATGTAGTTTTAACTTCCACAGGACTATTTGTAGGCGGAACAGTTCAATGTGTTATTAGTTCCCAGATTCTAGGAACAAATTCCTTTAGCAAAATTTCAGTTAATGGAAAATTAGATGGGCTCCCTACGGGAATTACTCCTGATAGTGTAAAAATGATGTTCGTAACGCAAGGGTCAATTATAATAACAACTTGTGGCGGACATGTCTTTGTCCTATCTATTCATTCATTCATTCGTGGAGGTAGAGGCGGTGGATCTAATACTACCTGGAGTCAGGTAATGCAATCAGTAGGCAAACCCTTAACGAATGTAATCGCTGTAAGAGGATGCCCTAGAGTAGCTTATGCATTAAAAAATGACTCAACCATTTGGACATGGGGTGAAGGCATTTTAAGAGGAGATGGTAGTGGATTTTTCTCATCAGACTCCGCCATACAAATGACATTGCCTAGCGGTGTAACAGGTGTAAAAATGATTCAGTCTACACGAATGACTACTAATAATTTCGTTTCTTACTACCTACTTGGCACTAATCAAAGAGTATATTCCTTGGGGAAAAACAATTTTGGCCAACTCGGCGATAGAACTACAATAGATAAACTGGTGTGGGTAAATTGTAAGTATCCAAACAATTCGGATATAACAGATGCGGCCTGGATTTCCTCTAATGAGCATGACCCATACTATGCATCTTTAGCCATTATAAATAAAAGTGCTCAGATTTATACATGTGGGTATAATAGTAAATATATGGTTGGAAGAAATTTCAATGAGGGGACAAATTTTTTAGGGATTCCGGCAGGAATTAGCGCATCTGATACTATTCTGCACTGTGAGGTAGGAGGTCATACAACCGCATTTATTAAAATCAGAACTCCAAGATACGGTTATGTGGGTCATCTAGTAAATGGTTCTGTCGGAAATGGCTCTTCTAATGATAACATGCTATCAAGTGTAGATTTCATAACACCCCCTGTAATTAGCATTTGTGGTACTTTATGTGATACACCTAGAATATCTAAAAAACCAATGATATGTCGAGATACTTCGATACAATTTGTCATAAAGAATAGAGAAGGAAATAAAATATTTTATAGAATAAATAATGGAAGTGTAGACAGTATAATTATTGGAATAGGTGATTCCTCAATACTAACAATTAAAAATCCTAACACAAATACAATAATACAAATAACAAGACTAGTTTCAACCAAATACTTTTGTGATTTAAATTTAAATATTCGTGACACCCATGTTTTTAAGGGAAATTATTATTATAAAAATGCTTTGGATATTTGCACTGGAGATTCTACCTTGTGGAGAGGCAGCTGGAGGAAATTAGAAAAACTCTACTCAGACACCCTAAAAACGCAATACAACTGTGATAGTATTATATATTTAAATTTAAAAGTCGTCGACTCATTCGTTACCAGACTATATGACACAATTTGCAGGTCGAAATCAAAATTTTTCAATGGGGCAAATAGAATAGCGAATGGTATATATAAAGATACCCTTTATTCTGTTAAAGGATGTGATAGCTTAATTTATCTGCATTTATTTGTTGCTGATACCACCAGAAAAGACAGCTTTATTACAATTTGTTACAATGATTCTATCTTATTTAATGATAAAATATTAAGGAAAACAGGAATATACAAGGATACTTTACAAAATTCATTTGGTTGCGACCACTATCTATACCTGCACTTAACAGTAAATGATTCAAGCTCATCTACGCGAATATTGATTCAATGTAAAGGTAGTATAGTTAGTTATAACAATCAAAATATCACCAGTACAGGGTTCTATCGAGATACTTTAAAAAATCGCTATGGTTGTGATAGTTTTGACTATCTCAATTTGACTTTTCTAGATACGAGTTCAATTCAACTTTATGACACTACATGCCAAAACGCTCCTGTGTTTTTTAATGGTTCTTTCCGAACAAGTAGCGGTCTTTATATAGATACCTTGTTGAACCAGAGCAATTGCGATAGTTTTGTCTATTTACATCTGGTTGTAGTTCCTGAGATAGTAAGAAATTTAACTATAAACATCTGTCAAGGTAAAACCTATACGTTTAAAGGTGAAAATATAAATGCAACAGGAGTGTACTACGATACCCTGAAAAGCAAAAGAGGCTGCGATAGTTTTGTTGTCTTAAATCTTACTGTTCACCCTCTGCCAATAGTAGATGCAGGATTAGATAAAACCAGAGTGAATTGTTCGGGAGATTCTGTTCGCCTTGGTACAGCATCTCAGGCGGGTATTGTATATTCTTGGCTACCAATAAATGGACTAGATAATCCTGCTTCAGCTATGCCTTGGTGTAAGGTTAATTCTACCCAAAAATTTATACTAACAGTCATTAACTCGGCTACAGGTTGTCTCAACAAGGACTCTGTCAATATCGCGATTCTTAATAGTACTTTGATAGCGACAAAAACTACCCAAAACCTTAAATGCTTTAATGACAGCAGTGGTATACTTGCGATAAATGCGAATAATGGATATTTACCTTATATGTATTCCATAAACAATATTATTTATCAAAATGCCAATATAATTACAAACTTAAAAGCTGCTAAGATTGCATCTTACTACACTAGGGATTCGAAAGGATGCATTTATAGTGATACTTTTAGTTTAAGTCAACCAGATCCAATTACTATTCAAACCACCAAATCACGAGATCTACTATGTTTTAACGATTCTACAGGTGAAATCGAAATAAATCCAACAGGCGGAACGATGCCATATAAATACATATGGAATCTAAATAATAATTACAATAATTACATTACAAAACTCAGAGGTGGCAACTACACCATCACCGTCACTGACACAAATCAATGTTCGAATTCCAAAACTATTTTCATATTTGAACCAAAAATATTAAGCTTATTAAAAATTGATACCATTTCTAACCCGTGTTTTAAAGATAGTCTTGCCCAAATATTAATTGTAGCAGATGGAGGGGTTTTACCTTATAATTATCTATGGTCCAATGGAGCCAGTGCCAACAAAATAAGTTATCTCAAGGAAGGAAAATATTGGCTTATCATCACTGATAAAAATGCTTGCAAGGATACTTTTTATTTTCAACTAAAAGACCCCCCTCTATTAACAATTGATACGGTTTATAGAACAAAATTGAATTGTGGAAACTATGCAACTTTAGATATAAGATGTAGTGGAGGAACTCCCAACTATTTATACAGTGCAGATTCTGGCTTCAATTACAAAAGACTTCAAAAACAACAAGTTTATAAAGCAGGGGAATACACCGTAAAAGTTAAAGACAAAAACCATTGTCAGGCGAGTAAACTAGTCGCAATAGAAGGAGTTGAAATCATGGATATTGATGTTATACCAGATGATACAGTTGTCAAATTAAATGAAACTATTTTACTCAAATTCAAGATTATCAAAGGTGATTCAAATAGAATTGAAAGTATTAAATGGAGTCCAACAAATGGATTGAGTTGTTCGGATTGTCCTAACCCAATTGTAAATTCTTACGTTTCGGAAAACTATACCTTAGAAGCTGTATATAATGAAAATTGCATAGCGCGAGATAAAGTTCATATTAAATACAAGGATGAAATTTTTTATATTCCAAATGCTTTTACTCCTGCCTCACAAGACCCTAACAACAATCAAGTTCGTATATACTCAAATAATGTTTTTTCGGCTAAACTCGTCATATTTAATAGGTGGGGAGAGAAAGTATTCGAGAGTAATGAAGCACATAGAATCGGCTGGAATGGAAAGTATCATGGTCAACCTGCTCCTATGGCGGTTTATATTTACTATGCTGAAATCACCTACCTAAACGGTAAAAAAGCTTTTAAAACAGGTGATGTCACATTAATAAGATAATTTCTCCCATAATGAATTAATTTAATCCTTATATTTGCAGCACTAGCTTGCTAGGGGTGTCTTGTCAATGACGAGACTGAGATAATACCCTAATAACCTGATCCAGATAATACTGGCGTAGGAAAGGAAGCCGAAATGAAGTCGAGTTTAAATAACCTCTTTCGTTTCAATTCTCCCCTTAGTTTGCATATTTAATTAAGAATTAAAAATTAATAATTAGTAATGAATAATTGTAAACGCACATTAGGAACTCTTTTCTTCATTCATTTGGCATTATCTAATTATGCACAAAATGATAGCACCAAAACACTGGGAGAAGTCTATATCAAGGCCATACGAACGAATACAAAATCAACGACGTCATCCAACACAATAAAAACCTCTGAACTCCAGCACTTAAATTTGGGTCAGGATATTCCTACCCTAATCCAACAACTGCCATCGTTACAGTTGTCAACAGATGCAGGTAATGGCATTGGTTATTCCTATTTATATATAAGAGGTATGGATGCACAGCGTATTCAAGTCAATATCAATGGTGTACCATATAATGATGCCGAGTCACAAGAGGTGTATTGGGTCAATATTCCTGATCTTTTTAGCAGTGCTGATGATATTCAGGTACAGCGAGGGATAGGTTTTTCGACCATGGGAGGTACAGGTCTCGGTGGTTCTATTTCTATAAAGACGACAAAGAAACACCTCAAACCATTCATTCAATTTCAAACGAGCTTAGGTAGCTTCAATACCTTTCGAAATATGATTCAAGCTTCAACAGGAGTGATGTCGGATGGTTGGCAAATCACCGCACGTGGATCACACATACAGAGCGATGGTTATATTGATAGAGCATGGTCGAGGTTAGGATCTTTTTATCTCGATGTATCAAAGTATGGCGACAAATATACTTCGCACATCATCGCCTCTCACGGCCGTGAGAAAACTTATCAGTCATGGTTTGGACTAAGTCAAGAGGAATATAACAATGGTGAAAGAACAAAAAATATAGCGGGTACAGACTATGAATCTAAAGCAGGAGATCCCTATTCAAACCAAATCGACAATTACCATCAAACGCACGTGCAATGGATACAAAACTTTCTCTGGAAAAATGGTCATCAATCCTCTTTAACTGGATTTTTTACCAGAGGACTTGGCTACTATGAAGATTATAAAGTAGATCAAGATTATTCCAACTTTGGCTCCGGTTTATCTGGAAACGGTGATTTGGTTCGACAGTTATGGTTAGACAATTATCTCCTAGGTGTCAATGCTTCACATCAAATAGAAAAAGAAAAATTCAATAATATATCTGCCATTTCATTTTCGAGTTATCAAGGAGATCATTTCGGACGTGTTCCTATATTTTTCAATACCGTTCATGGTAATGCCATTGATAGATTTTATAATAACGAAGCAAGGAAAACAGACTTGACTGCATTTAATAAATTTACGTATCATTGGAAAAAGTCTCATTTCATAGCTGACCTACAACTGCGCCAGGTAAATTATTCTACGGTAGGTAGTCTGAGAAATCAATCCTTTATTTCCTTTGATAAAAACTTTTTATTTTTCAATCCAAAAATTGGCTGGACCCATGAAATTAATCCAAAAAATAAACTATTTATTTTCGCAGGATTGAGTCATAGAGAACCCGTAAGAAGTGATTTTCTAGACGAAGATATGCTCAGTCAACCCAGACCTGAAATGGTTTATAATCTAGAGTTAGGCTTCGAGCGAAAAATGAAGACAAGTTTATTCAAGGCCAATGTATTCGTAATGTATTTTATAGACCAACTCGTACCTACTGGAAACATCAATACCACGGGTGCTCCTATTCGAGAAAATGTAGCTAAGAGTTACCGAACAGGTGCTGAGCTAGAATTTAGTTATCGCCTAGCTAAAAATTTAAATTTCTATACGAATCAATATCTAGCACTCAATAAAATTCTAGATTATACGAATTATACAATCGCTTATAATGAAGTAGACTACAGTATCAATAACACGGAGACAGAAAAAATCTTTTATAGTTCTACTAATATTGCATTTTCGCCTGCTTGGATTTCCTATGCCGAACTTCAATGGACTCCATGGAAAGGTACAGATATTCGATTTATGAATAAAACGGTAAGTCAGCAATTTCTAGACAATACCTCAACAACTGAAAAATCCATACCACTATACAATGTCTCCAATGTTTCTATTTCCCATATACTAAAATCAAATCGAAAAATTGGGGAATGGAGCTTCAATCTCTTACTCAACAATATATTTAATACAGATTATATCTCGAGAGGCTATACCTATCATAGCGGAAACACAGTAAGCAGTTCAGGGCATATAACTAGAGGTCGTGATTATAACTTTTTCTTCCCACAAGCTAGGTTTAATTTTCTAGTTGGGCTAGGATGGAAGATATGATGAGTGTAATTTGAAAATTTTCCAATTAATCCCGATAGTCCCCGATTGAATAAAAAATGATTAATTTGAATTTGTTTTCTTAGCATCTTGTCGGCGAAATAGAGAGCATCAAATGAATCTTTTCGCTTTAGGCTTTTAAATTTTTTACTAGCAACTGACAACTTGAAACTAATTTCTATTCTTATCTGCCCATCCAAAAACATCCTGCAGTAAAGTGCCAATGCGTTGCGTAGGATTTTCTCTAATTTTAGCCTCCTCTTGTGCTACCATTAAGAAAATCCCGTCAGAAGCTTTTTGCGTGACATACTGAGACAAATTCGGATTAAGCTTTTGTACAAATGGAACTGCATTATATGCGTTCACGGCATCAGACCAATATTTTGTGGCATTTGTTTTTTGCAGATTGGATTGAATGATTGGTTCAAACTTCGCCATTAAAGCCTGTCCGCTTGTTCTCATAAGGTACTGAGTTGCTGCGTCTTTCTCACCAGTCAATATATTAATAGCATCAGTTATTGTCATTTGTTTAATAGCCTCTACGAAAATTGGCTTAGCCTCTACCACAGCGGCTTCTGCAGCTCGATTGACAGAAGTTATGACTTGATCGCAAACTGAATTCATTCCTAAAGAACGAAGTGTAGATTCGACCTTTCTTGCTTCGGGTGGAAACAATATCTTCACAGCGGCATTGGCTAAAAATCCGTCCACTCTTCCTAAATTATTTGCTGCTAATTCAGTTCCTACATTCAAGGCCTCCTTCAATCCATTAGCTGCTAAATCATTTGACATTGAGCCAGAACCAGATGCACCAATCAAACCTCCAATTGCCCCTACTACGTTATCTATAGGTGAACTTGAACCAGAGTTTACTGTAGCTGTACCATCATTAGTTGCTGGACTTCCGGTGTTGATGGTTGTAGATTTCGATCTAGTTGTCTTTTTCGATTTTTTCCGGGACTGGGCATCTGCACTGTTAATGAATAAGATGGCAACAACCATTAGCACTATTCGTAATTGAATCATAATAATGAACTTAAAAATAAAGAGATAAGAATTGATCTACTTGTTTACCATGTTATTTAACTTGTTCTCAATCTCAAATTCATCTCCCTCTACATAGGAATTGTGGGTATAAACGATTTTTCCATCCCCATTAACAATAAGAGTAAATGGAATTTGTTGAATTCCGAGTGAGCGCATCAAATCCTGGTTCATATCTAATAACACAGTAAAAGGCCAGTCTTCACCCGTGACATAGGTTTTAACCTTAGATTTTGCTCGGCTATCATCTGTAGAAACAGCTATTATTTCTGTGTTGAGTTTTTCCTTCCACTTAGGTGCCAAATCGACCATATTGCCCAATTCTTTTTTACATGGCACACACCATGTAGCCCAAAAGGATATTACATAGAACTTGCCAGGTTTAAGTATAGATTTAAAATCTAGCTTTTGTCCGTTTAAATCTTCTACCATGGCTGTAGGCAAATCCTTCCCTTCACCACCACCGGCTCTCACTTTAGAATGAAATATAAAACTAGATACAAGTAGAACAACTAAAATTTTTTTCATTTTTTGTTTTTATGTTTTACAAATTTAATTTAATCCGCTTAATTTTCTGATTAAATTTAACTTTGCCACAAAATTCAATAATAAGATAATGGAAAAGTCGCTTTGGTTTACTGTGCTCGTGTTGTTTAACAATTTTTTATATTCACAAGCTACCCTCACAGGGAATTTTCGCTTAAATGTAGATATGTATGTTAGAGATAGTGCCATAGCTGCTGTGGGACCAAATTATGAAGTAAACAAAAACTCTGCAAATGCTTGGTTTCAAATGATTTATAGCGATATTAATAAAGGTTTTGAAGGAGGTATTCGCTTTGATGGAAACTATAATTCTATTCTTCAAACTCCACCCATACCATTGTCATTTTATGGTATTGGTAACTGGTATCTCAAAAAGAAAATTGAAAATCTAGAGCTAACTGGTGGGTTTATTTATGAGCAATATGGAAGCGGTGTGGCTCTTCGAACATTTGAAGAACGAAACTTAGGTATAGATAATGCTATATTTGGTATTAGGGCTAAGTATTATTTCAACGATAAATTCATGCTAAGAGGTATAGCTGGAACTCAAAAGTACCGCATGGATTATTTTGGTTCCTTTGTGAAAGGTTTAAATTTTGAAGGAAATATTGAGTTAGGGAAAAATAGAAAAACCAATCTTAACTTTGGTGCAGCAGTTGTATCCAGAACCCTTATAGAAAAAGATAGAGAGATAATCAATAATACAATATCTACCTATCAATTAAGAGATACGAATCGGACAAGAGCCGCTGATTATTTTCAAGCACCATATAATACGTATGTTTTCAACTATTATCATACTCTTCAAATAGGTAAAATTACGTGGGGAACCGATTTGGCATATAAGACCAAAGACGCTGTATTCAATCAATTTATAAATACCTATCAATATAGAGATGGTTATTCCATAATGAACTCGCTCTCTTATAGTCAAAAAGGCTTAGGATTAACATTCCAAAATAGAATAGTCAATAATTTTCAATTTCAATCGACAGCCCAGGGCGCAGTTGCAGATTTTAACCTGAACAATAATCGAAGATTATCTTTTTTAGCACCCATCAATAGGCAAAATTCACTGAGATTACCGGCTAGATTCCAAATAGCACCGATAGAAATTAGTGAAGTAGCTTCATCGTTAGATATAACATATTCACCATCAAAGAAAACACATATAAATTTGAATATCAGTGTAATTGATTCTGCTTTAGTATTTAAAACGCCATATTACAAAGAGTTCTACTTAGATATCGAGCGAAAGAAATTTCTAAATGGTAAAATGGATTTACATGGAGGGTTTCAGTACGTTTTTTATAATCAACAAAAATATCTAGCAGGTAATGAACCTACGGATATACAATCCTATACTTTTTTTCTAGAGCCGACTTATAGAATCAATAGAAAGCATTCTCTTCGTTTCGAATTTCAATATCAGCATGCTGCTAAAGAGTTAGGGCAATCTTTATTTGCACTTATTGAATACAATGCCGCTCCGAACTGGTCAATCTCCGTATCAGACCTTTATAATTTTTCTCCAAATAAAAACTATGAAGTAGTCAAAGAATACCAACAACCACACCATTTTTATTCTATTTTCACCTCATACACTAAAGGAGCTACGAGATTTACCTTGTCCTATTCCAGACAGCTGGCAGGTATTATATGTACTGGTGGAGTATGCCGTTTTGAACCTGCATTCAGTGGTCTGAGAATGCAGATTACCTCTAGTTTTTAAGGTTGGCTTTTCTGTCGCGCTAACTCCAAATAATAACTTGCCTTCTTCTTGTCCCCAAGCAGATTGTAAGAAGTTGCTAGGTTTTGATAACCTGCAGGATCATTCGGTCGTAGTTGGATTACTTGCTCTAATATTGGGATTGTTTTTTGTGTTTGACCGGTCATTCCGTATGCTACAGCTAAATCTTCTAACCAATATCCATTTTCAGGGCTTAGTTTTACTGCCTTTTCCAAATATGGTATTGCTTCTGGGAGCCTATTCATGAATCGCCCATAGCAAATTCCCATAACAAAATTAGCATTTGCATCACTTGGATTTTGAGCAAGCGCCTGCTGTGCTAATGATACTGCCTCTTGGTAATTGCCCCCTTCTTTCGCCTCTAAAGCTAACTCACCAAGACTACTAACATTGCCACTAGTGAGGGATAGTGCTTCTTGTGTTCGACCAGATTTAGCATATATCTTACCAAGAGTTTCTCGAACTTCTTTATGAGTAGGACTCGCATTCAATGCTGCTCTTAGGTATACTTCTGCAGAGTCTTCTTGCTTCATATTGAGATGCAGTATACCTATATTATATAAGGCATCGAAGTAGTTCTGTCTTAATCCAAGACAGGTCCTGTAAATTGGTATTGCCTGAAGCGCATCTCTTGTTTTGGCATACAACGCATTTCCATATAATAACCATGCTTGACTATTCTCGGGATAAATTCTAATAGAATGCTCTAGCACCTTAATGCTCGAATCAATAAAGATTTTTGCTTTAACGCTATCTGATTTAATATAATCATTCGATTTCTCTAGGAGTGTCCCGCCGAAGGCTGTTGCTACTTTTGCACTATTATTGCTATTATAATAATCTGTACTAAACAACGTATAATTATTCTTCCAAGCGAAATTTCTAGAATAGGTCTTGATAAAGTATAACCCAAGAGTTACAACTAAAACAATTAACAGTAAAGCCCTCTGCTTAACCATTTTTAAAAAGACCCAAGCACAGATTATGGAAAACCCAAGTGAAGGTACGAATATAAATCGTTCATTCATAATAATGCCTACTGTAAATAGAGCATTTGATACAATTGAGAAAGTAATTATAAAAAACAATATCGCGAATACCAATTCATTTCTTTTCTTGTAATTATTCGCTAGCCAAAATAGAAGAGCTAATATGGATAACAATGAGATTAGCGCAATTGGGTCAGATAGTTTGCGATAAGGAATTTGATTAAAGTAATAATCATGAGTAAGCTTCGACGGGAAAACTAGTAATTTGAAGTATTCGTTGTAAGAAAACAATATTGTTCCCCATTTTTCTGATCCATTTGCTCGTACAAATGGATTATTCAGAATTTCCTCTGTATGGGCATTCAATGAAGCTTCTGTGCTTATAGCACGAAAAACCAGATAAGCAATCGTGGGTAAAATTACAACTGAATATGGTTTCATAAACTGAGTTGAAAAAATCGAGATTCTTTTTATAAAAGCTACCAATGGAATAACTGCTAAAAAGGTGATAGCATTTTCTTTACTCAATAATGCAAATAGGAAAGAGAAAAAAATTGCAATATATTCCCACCATCTGCCTCTAAAAATTATAAAGAAATAAATCAATGTCATAATACCAAATAGAAATCCATACAACTCATCTCTTCCTTTAATATTAGCAACTACTTCTGTATGAATAGGATGTAAAGTATAAAGCAAACTAGCAATAAACGGTAAATTAAGTAGTTTTGACCATTGCTCAAAAGCCTGATCTCTTCTAGTAGGAAAAAGCCAAGTTAGAAAAATATAAATAAGCATACATAGTATTGCATAAGAAATTATATTGATGATATGACTGATGGTAGGATTGCGTCCAAAAAACTCCCACTCTAGCGCAAAAGTAATAAAGGTAAGCGGTCGATAACGACCACCTGATATGAGTTGACTGCCTCGCTCACCAAAAAAACCTTCAAATGCATCACTAGTTAATATTCGTGCAAGGCTATCTGTGCCTGCCGTAACAAATTTATTGTCATAAATAACCATTTGATCATCGGAGGCGTATTCATGTCCAGCGGTATTGGAGTATGCTAGGATAGCTATAAAAAAAAGAATGCCCAATGGGACAATATGACTTTTTATTCTATCAAAATAGCTGTTAGATCGGGTATGAGTTTGATCCAAAGTTGCTTCTTGAACCTTTATCTCCTTTTTTGTTTTTGCCATATAGCTTTTGTTCACCTTTTTTATTTAACAAATGGATAGCTTTACAAATTTAACTAATTATTTAAATTGCAATTTAAAATTCCGATTAGAGACTATATTCTACATAAAAAAGTCATTGATTGAACACTAATCAAGACAAGTTTAAAAAAATGTGGAATAAATAATATTTTTGTTAATTTTTATTTATTTTTTACATTTTATTGTCTAAGCTAATTTGAATAAAACAATATTTGAGCTATCTTTGCAGAAAGGTATAAAATAAATTTACAAATACATTGTTTAGATAACGAACAAAGTAAGAAAAATTACAGTGTGTTATTATCTAACCACATTCTTGAAATAAATTAAAAAGAAGTTATGTTCAAAACGACAATACTCATTTTCAATATAGTGGTATTATTATTCTCTGTGCATCCCATGAATGCACAAGGCAAGGATTATAATGAAGAAGAAGTTCGAAAATTACTCGACAAGTATATCGAAAACCCTAAATTGTATTACGAAAAAATCAAAGCACTCAATGAAAGAGCAGACAAGGCTAATGAGAATACGATGAAGGTTTCAGAGGAATACTTATCTCTACTAGATAAGAAAGATAGTCTCATTAAAATCTATAAAAATAAAGCCACCATAGCTAGCCGTATGGCTCCTCAAAGCGCGCCAGCCAATCCTTCATCAACTGTAGTAAGTGCAGGTTCACCTGCAAAGCCAGCACAACAAACAACTACAATTGTTACTAAAGTTCAGGGGAAAACTGAGCATACACCTTTTAGGGTTCAACTCGCAGCTTATTTTAGAGAGGATTTTGAAAAATTCTTTGGTAGTTTTAATAAAACTCTAGGCATTCAAAAATTGAACAATAGAAATGTGATAGAGGTACAAGGCTTTAAAGATGAGGCGGAAGCTTTAGAGTTTTCACAAAAAATTCAGAAATTAGGCTTTCCAGGTGCATTTGTGACTAAATATGATGCAAATGGTGAAAGACAGGAAGGATATAAAACAGATAGTAAATTTTTAGCTTCAGAAACTCCGACTTCTACTGGCAGCAGTGCAGTGCCAGCAGCTCCAAAAACAAATAAAAATGTTCAATATCCAGACTATATACCAATAGGATATAAGGAGCACCTTAAAAAGAACTCTGATCCAGCAGTGGTTAAAGCTCCTGTAACTCCTACCACACCTGCAACTCCTCCCGCGAATACCCCAAAGGCAAAGAGTTCTGAGCCAGTTCAATTAAAGGCTCCAAATATTCAAAGAGATGCCATAATATCATCTACTCCACCAGCTAACTCACCTGCACCTACAACACAAAGACCAAAGGCAATAGCTAGTGCAGCTCCAGTAGCTAATCCTACAGAGTCTGCTACAAAGCCAGCAACTACCCCTCCTGCCACAAAATCAAATACGACGACACCCCCTCCTGTCAATAAAAATTCGAGAGATCAACTGGACGCAGCCTTTGATCAGTTATTCAAAAGATAGGATAATTTCAATAATCTTTTCTTAGTCTCTTCTATTCCTAAAAGTAGAATGGTATCAAATATTGATGGACCTTTCATGGTACCTGTCAGCAATATTCTCAAAACTGGTAAAATATTCCCTAGACCTAAATGATGACTTTCTATAAGTGACTTTGTCTCAGACTCAAGTACACTAGACGAATGAATTTCTGTCTTAGATAGAAAATCTAGATATGAAGATATAAATCCTTCTATCTCGGGCTTCCATTTCTTTTTCAAAGTATCAATATCATACTCTTCAATAGCCGAATACATATATTTTCCTACACTCACTAGTTGATATTTAAAATCTATTCTGTCACGAAAAAGCTCTACATATTTTGATACAAACTCTTTATTTACATTAGGATTTAGTGATTTTATATCTGTTTCACAAGCTGAAACCAACGCTTCATTAGAAAGATTACGTACATATTGTTGGTTGAACCATACTGCTTTTTCATAATTAAACTTAGCACCCGCTTTATGGACTCTATCTAAACTGAAATTTGCTATCAAAGCTGGCATATCAAAAAGTTCTCTTTCGCTTCCATCATTCCATCCTAGCATGGCAATAAAATTGACAAAGGCATCGCGCTCAAAACCTTTTTCACGAAAACCTTCTGTAATTTCCTTAGTGTCTGGATTGATAAAACGTGTACAAAATACAGGAAAGCCCAATCGGTCACCATCACGTTTACTCAACTTTCCTTTGCCGTCTGGTTTTAGGAACAATGGTAAATGGGCAAACTTTGGCTCTTCCCAACCAAAGGCCTTATATAATAAGATATGATGAGGGGTAGATGCTAACCATTCTTCCCCACGAATGACATGTGATATTTCCATAAGGTGGTCATCGACTACATTGGCAAGGTGATAAGTAGGCATGCCGTCCGACTTTAATAAAACTCTATCATCGAGTTGACTACTATCGAATCGCACTTTTTCACGAATCAAATCTTCAAACTCCACATGGTCTTCTGCATCTACTTTGAGTCTCACGACTTTTGGAGTTCCAGTTGCAATCAATCCAGCTACTTCATCTGCCGATAAGGATAAGGAATTTCGCATCTGACCTCTTGTCGAAAAATTATAAGCTGCAGAAATTCCGTTATTTTCCGTGGCTGTTTTTTCCCTCCAAACTTTTATTTCCTCCTCAGTATCGAAAGCATAATAGGCCTTGCCACTATTCACAAGCTGTTCAGCGTATTGGAGATACATAGGTTTGCGCTCTGACTGACGATAAGGAGCATGAGGACCACCTTGGGTTATGCCTTCGTCGGGGATAATGCCACACCAGTTGAGTGATTCGTTGATGACATCTTCTGAACCTGGTACCGTTCTTGCAGTATCTGTATCCTCTATCCGCAATAAGAAATCACCGCCGTGCTTTTTAGCAAACAAGTATGAGTACAAAGCTGTTCGTACGCCACCAATATGCAGCGGGCCTGTAGGAGATGGGGCAAATCTGGTTCGAACACGTGTCATGAATTATTGTTTGAAGCAAAGGTATTGTCTATTTAATATTTAATCATGGTAAAAAAAACAAAAGAGGCTGTCAAAAATTGACAGCCTCTCGGAATGAATCCAAAAAGAAAAACAAAATCAGAATTGAAACTTCTTAATGACGGTTTGTTTATCGATTTCTACATGAATAATATAAATACCGCTTGTTATGATAGCTTGATTCGATTCAAATCTATCTGAACCAACTTGAGAATCCAACAACAACTTACCTGACATATCGAAGATTTTGATGTGTTCCATTTTTGAAGGTGAACTTATCATCAATTTATCTCCATGCTTAGTTAGGTTAAAGTCGAGCAAATCAGAATACTCTATACTGCGTACCGCTGAAGAACCATCTGTATTTTTCAGCGTATTCTTGGTTGTATTGGTGATAATAGCAGGATTCGCATCAAAGTAAATATAAGCTGTATTCTTTATCTGCGTGCCGAGTGATAAGCCTGGTTTCAACTGCAAGGTATATTGAATATAGCCATGACTTCTATTCGGATCTACCGACTTCGGAGTAAGTTCGATATTATCAAAATACCAAGTCAGTTTGTTGTCCTTTCTCACTAGTCTATAGGCATGGCTAGCATCACCTATCATAAGCGAGTTGATATCAAACGATGCATCGATTTCATCATCTACCCGTACACGATAGGTTCTCCAGTTTCCTTCATTTTCAAATCGAATCAAATAACCTATCTCGTTCGTGGTAGGCGGAATGTTTCCATCGAGGCCTATTCCTTTAGGGTTTGGTGTTTTATCATTCGGATCCCAAGAAGCTACTACACTATCACATTCATAGGACGCATTATTGGTGGGCGCTATGTCTCCAGATACTGGCAGTATGATAGCGGTATCACATTTAATAGAACCGAGCGTGAAGCTCATTGGTGTTTTCATTACAACATAAATCGTACCACTCGCACCAGGTGCTAGACTACCCACACTGAATGTTATTTTATTGCCGATATGGGTCAAAGGACTAATCGTACTCGAAATCAAAGTCATGCCTGCAGGATATTTATACTCTACAATTCCATTTTCAGTAGTTGTACCAATATTCTGATAGGTAATATAGGTGTAGCGATGGGTATCTTTGATATATGGTATGCCGTAATGGGAAACTTTCAAGTTTTTGCCAGGAGCAGGAGAATTAACTACAGAGCAGAACGTATCCTTGCAGCCAGAAGCCGTACTTATATAGAGACAAACGGTTTTATTCCCAGCACGGGTGTAGGTATGACTCTTGGACTGACCTGTACCTGTAGTGCCATCGCCAAAGTTCCATGAATAGCTTGTACTTCCTCCACTTGTGGAATCTTTTATATTTGAATAGCCATAGAAGGTCTTGGTCGACGCTACAGCACTATCAGAGGTATAAAACCAAGCACGACAGCATTTAAAATTAGAATCAATAGCATAAATTGAATCTTTATAGACACAACCATTGACCACATCCGTAATAGTTACTTTATACCATCCTGTTCCTCGATTTGTCAAGAAACTAGCCGTAGAACCTGTGCTCCAGTTATATGAGTAATTTCCAGAACCACCCCAGGCGTAGGCATATACTTTTATATCATTAGATTGGCAGCTATCATACTTATACATATATCCACCGAAATTCTGACATGGATTACATGTGTCATCTGCCACTGTAATAAAAGCAGTATCGATGCATCCTAAAATACTATCTGTCACTCTCACCCAGTAACTCCCTGCACCTCTGTTACTCAGCGTATTTGTTATTGTACCTGTATTCCACAAATATTTGTATCTAGTATTACCAAGACTATCTTGAGGATATGCGGTCAAGCGAATATCATTTTTCTGACAAGAATCATTTTCGTATATCCATGCATTGAAATATTGGCAAGGAGAGCAAGTATCATCCGTGACGGTAATAAATAAGGTATCTATACAACCATAAACAGAATCAGTAATTTTAACCCAATAAGAACCAGCTCCCTTATTATAGATAGACTGTGTAGTGGCTCCTGTATTCCATAAATATTTAAATTTTTGACTTCCAGTCCATTTAATGGCTGTCAGGGTAACATCATTTTTCTGACAATAGTCGGATTCATTGATAATGCTGTTACTTTTGAAATTTATACAAGGATTGCAAGTGTCATCGACTACAGTTATTTGTAACGTATCCTTACAGCCATAAAGAATATCCGTGATAATGACAGTAAATGTACCATTCGTTCTATTCAAAAGATTTTGACTAGTAGCGCCTGTATTCCAGCTATAAGAATAGCTGCCAGATCCTCCCCAAACATTTGTGTATAGATTGACATCTCCTATTTGGCAAGAGTCTGCTTCGTATAATGAAGATTGCAAATTGGCACAATTAAAACTACCTGTATCTGTTACCGTCAGACAGAAGGTATCAATACAAACCCCTGAACTACTTGAATCAGTAGCAATCACACAGTATGATCCCGCGTTCCGGTTATTGATAACTGCTCCCCAGCCAAGGTGTGAATAGCTTGATGTAACCCAGCGATATACGGTCCATCCTGAACTACCAGTAACACTAGCGGTTAGTGTCACGTCTCCAAGGCTGGAGCCATCAGCTGTTTTAGAAGCGGTCACATTAAAACTACTACACTGTGCATTTACGTTTTTTGAGAAAAACAGCATATTCGTGCACAGAGCGAATAGCCATAAAACTTTTTGAATTGATTTCATTTTGAATAATTTAAATGGTTATTAATTGGTCTTTTTTAATATTTGTTCGAGACGTTTGATTTCTTCTAAATCAGACTTCCAGTTTTGAAAGAAATTAAAACAAAGTCTGATTACTATTTTGGTTTTTTCTATCATATTCTTGTTTTTTTATAATGCAAAGATGCGGCCTATTTTCGCACATAAAAACAAGAAATAAAGTCATTTGTTAGATTATGTAGGAATGCGCCTTGAGGCGCGTTCTTACTAAATAAATATTTTCTATTAGATTTGCGATAGTTTTAAAAATTCACATTGAAAAAAGACATTCATATCCCTACTCCTACAGGATTTCAGCTCGCTATCATCCCCCAACAGAATCAAGCCTGGGATCTCTACATCATAAATAAGAATGAGCATTCGCTTCAAAATATATTAATAGTGACCGAAGCCAGTGGCGAGGAGAAAATATCTTCTAAGCTCCGCTATTTCTTGGAATCCATTCCTCCTATTTCCTTTATAAAATTTGAAACGGTATATGGTGAAGTAGCTGCGCTTAGCAATCTTATTTCTGTGACCTATTATGTGGGGCTAGATATTTATGAAAAAGAATTTAGTTTCAGAGCTTCAGAATTAACCAAACCTAGTTTGATTCCGATTCTGGATATGGAAGGACATAGTTTAGAATAGAAATGCCTACTAGTCTAAAACTACGATTAGACCTAGCCTATGAAAACTATGCCCAGTCAAGTTTTATAGCCAATGATCCCATCTCGATTCCTCATAGTTTTTCCATGTTACAAGACATAGAGATAGCAGGATTTTTTGCTGCTATATTTTCATGGGGTCGAAGAGATATCATTATTTCAAAATCTAAGGAATTGATGGAACTCATGAAATATAATCCCTATGAGTTTGTGCGAAACTATTCTAATAAAGACTTTACAAGAATATCGAAATTCAAACACCGCACCTTCAACGCCTCTGATTTGGATTTTTACATACGGGCTTTTCAGAAACACTATGCGACATACCATTCATTAGAAGAAGCATTTGCTATAAAAAATAATGCATCTCATAAAACCATAGAATCACACCTGTCCCATTTCTATCTATATCTATCAGAATTAGTGCCGCATGAAAAGCGCAATTTAAAACATATTTCTACTCCCGTCAGTGGCGCTGCATGTAAACGCCTCTGTATGTATCTGAGATGGATGGTGAGAAAGGATGAAGTGGATTTTGGTCTATGGAAAACGATTAAACCTTCTCAATTGATTATGCCTCTTGACGTACATGTCATTCGACTAACCAATAATCTAAAGCTCATAGGTGAAGCTGACAAGCCTAACTGGAAAACGGCACTTAAGCTTACAGAGAAACTGAGAAAAATGGACAAAAACGACCCTGTTAAATATGATTTAGCTTTGTTTAGTATGGGTGTTCATAAATTTCAAGATGAATGAAATCTCTAACCCTTTTTCAATCCAAATCGGAATCGAGTACCTTTATTCACCTGACTATCTACCTGTATGGTATAGCCATGGGCTTCGATGATTTTTTTGACGATACTGAGTCCTAGACCAGAACCACCTTTGGCACGGCTGCGATTTGGATCTACTCGGTAAAATCGCTCAAAAATTCTCGGAAGGTGCTCTAATGTAATGCCTTCCCCATTATCAGCTACTTCTACCATGATATTGCTCTCTAAATCAAAAAAACGAATAGCAATTTTAGACTGCGGTGGACAATAAAAGATAGCATTCTCTATCAAATTATAGAGTACCTGATATATTTTTTGTTTATCCGCGTATACTTGATAAGAGATATGATTGAGATCCTTTACTTCTATAATCGTGCGTTTTTCTTTAGCCATTTCTTCTAAAGAATCCATAACAGTAAGCACTAATTCATATATATGGAATTTTTCTAAATTCAATATTAGCTCATTCGATTCTGCTTGAGAGATCATAGTCAGATCTTGCACGATATCTATCAATCGGTCTGAATTATTCGCTATTTTCTGAAGGTACTTCACTTCGGCAGGTTTCCCAGACTGGGCCTCCTCGAGCAGAATCTCTACAAATCCCTGAATAGAAGTTAGAGGTGTTTTCAGTTCATGCGAAACATTGCCTATAAACTCACGTCTAAATTTTTCATTTTCTTTGAGGACTTCTATTTCCGTCGTTTTTTCTTTTTGAAAAATTTCCACTTGGGTTCTTAAATTTTCAAACAACTCAGGGTCCTTGAGCGAAGGTTTATCTATTTTCCTACCTATACCTCCAATAGTTCTATAAAGAATTTTGACTTTTCGTAGAATGAAATACTCAATGAGAGCTAGAATTAAAAAATAAACTAACAAAGAAGCCAATAATGGAAGTATAAATAGATACTTTTGAAATGCACCGATAGCATAGTAGATGTAAACCATGCCCACCCACTGACTAAATAATACTGTCAGTGCTATAATAAGAGCTATTTTTCCTTGAGTGAGTCCATTCAAAACGCTACAAATTTATAGCCGATTCCTTTTATGGTCTTAAAATAATCATCGCCTATTTTTTCGCGTATTTTTCGAATATGTACATCGATGGTTCTATCTCCAATATAGACATCTTTCCCCCAAACGGTTTCCAGAATTTCCTCTCTTCGAAATACATGGTCTGGCTGAGACATAAGTAAGTATAGAAGTTCAAATTCCTTTTTAGGCAGCGTAATATCATTTCCAGAAATATGAACTATGAATCTGGATCTATCTATTTTGATATGTTTATACTCAATGACTTCTGGCTTGTCCTGCTTCAGACTTTTAAATTGGCGTAATTGTGATTTAATTTTGGAAATCAATAAATTGGACTTTATAGGTTTGACTAAATAATCATCTGCTCCCAACTCTAATCCTTCTATTTGACTTTCTGTATCTGAAATAGCAGAAAGCATCACAATTTTGGTTTTTTTGAGTGTATCTATTTTTCGCAATTCCCGACAGGCAGTTACTCCATCCATGACAGGCATCATCTTATCTAAAATAATAATATCGGGAGTATGCTTTTGAGCTAAGGTGATAGCATCTTGTCCGTTGACTCCAATTATGACTTTCGCACCTGCTTTGCTCAATACATGTTCTAGAAATTCCAGAATATCTTCCTCATCATCTACCAATAAGATTTTTGCGCCTTCTAGTTCCATCTTTTCAATTTTACCACAAAGGTAGATGAAGATTGTCGGTTTTTACAATCATTTAAGCTAGATTTTACAATAAGATAATATAGGAATCAGCTAAAAGTTGAAAGTGAAAAGTTTTAATATTTCCTTTCAACTTTTCTTTTAACTTTTCGCTTTCAACTTTACACTTTAAACTAATTCATTTGATACGAGATACTCTGCAATCTGCACAGCATTGGTAGCGGCTCCTTTTCGCAAGTTATCTGAAACAATCCATAGATTGATAGCATTATCTGCACTATCATCTTTACGGATTCTACCTACCCATACATAATCATTATCGTGGGCAGTAATAGGCATAGGATATTGCGCCTCACTGGGATTGTCTAAAAGCTTTATTCCATTAAAATTAACCAACGATGTTGCCACTTGTGCTAGGTCAATAGGATTTTTAAATTGTACATTGACAGACTCGCTATGTCCGCCCATAACTGGCACTCTGACAGTTGTAGTTGTTATTTTTAGATCAGGCAATCCCATAATTTTTTTTGTCTCATCCATTATTTTCTGTTCCTCTTTAGTATATCCATTCTCCAGAAATACATCGATTTGAGGAATCAAATTCATATCTATCTGATATTTGTATGCCATATCGCCTTGAACTCCTTTGCGCTCGTTTTGCATTTGAGCGACGGCTTTAACTCCTGTACCCGTAACAGATTGATAGGTACTCACTACCACTCTCCTCATGGGATTTATATCATTTAGGGGTTTAAGGGCTACCACCAGCTGTATGGTGGAGCAATTCGGATTCGCTACAATTTTATCTTCTTTGGTCAAAACTTCTGCATTAACCTCTGGAACGACTAATTTTTTATCTGGGTGCATGCGCCAAGCCGAACTGTTATCTATCACTGTCGTACCTACTTCGGCAAACTTAGGTGCCCACTCTAAGGAAGTAGATCCACCTGCAGAAAACAAGGCGATTTTCGGTTTCATGGCAATAGCATCCTGCATGGAAACTATTTTGTATTTCTTGGATTGGTACTCAATTTCCTTACCTACACTTCTCTCAGAGGCTACTGGTATCAATTCTGTAACAGGAAAATTTCTTTCTGCTAACACCTGAAGCATTTTTTGTCCTACTAAACCTGTGGCACCTACGACCGCAATACGCATACTTTTATACTATTAAATTATGAAAAACAAGTACAAATTTATATAAATTAAAAAAGTCTTGCCGATTGTATTATATTTGTACATAACCAAAACCCAATAATATATGAGCACTTTTGTTACCTCTCGCATAGCCAAGTATGTATTCGCGGCTGTTATGATTACATTTGGGATTCTGCACTTCAGATATGGTCAAGGCATGACTACGATGGTGCCGAGTTGGCTTCCAATGTCTCCTATCGTATGGGTTTATATTACTGGAGGCGCATTGATAGCCTATGGCGTGGCCGTTTTGATTAATCACAAATATCAAAAAATTGCAGGATATTTACTGGCAGTAATGTTTTTCTTATTTGTCATACTGGTTCATATGCCTTCAATGAATACGAACCCAATGGCACTGCCTCTTATGCTCAAAGATATTGCTATGGCTTTTGCAGCTATTTTTATAGCCAATAGTATGGATGAAGAAGACTAGTATGCAGGTAACTGCACAGCATTAATTTTCATAAAAGCTAGATTTAGCTTTGTGGTTTGGGTTTATTTGAGCCCGTCCCTGCACCGATTCCTGAATCTGGTCCAGGTTTAACACTTGTATCTGTTTTGGATACAACTCTAAATTTTGAAATTTCCTTTTTCATAATCTGTAGTTTTAAGGTTCAAGATTATGACGTCAATATTAGTACATTTGTTTAACAAAAAAGTAGTAGTTTGATTAAAAAATGTTGCAGTGTGGAAAAATGGATTTTTTGTGGAAAAAGGAGCAACTTTATACCTTGAGAAAGTTTTCAAACTCCTCCACCGTCATCACCTCTACTCCATAGTCCAAAGCCTTCTTTTCCTTCGAGCTTCCGCTTCCTTTTTCTTTCATGACGAGGATAGAAGTTTTCTTTGACAGGCTATTGCCTACCTCACCTCCTAGTGCTTCTATCTTTTTTTCCAATTCTGGATTTCGAAATCCAGTGAATACAATTTGTTTGCCGTAAAGTGCTCCTGAAGTATTGATTTCAGATCCCTTGAGATTGACTCCCAATAACTCCAGTTTGTGTAATAGGGCTAAATTATTTTCATTGTGAAAAAAATCATAAAGTGATTGTGCTAACTTGGGGCCAACATCATCTATCGCCACCCACTGTTCGATGGTATAGTTTTGAAAGTCGAACAGATAACTCACCTTCTTCGCCAGTGATTTTGCCATCGTATTTCCTACGCCGTCTATACCCATGGCTATTAGGAGTCGATACATTTCATTAGACTTCGACTCTTCGATTCCTTGCTTCAAATTATCCACCGACTTTTCCTTCCAACCATCCAGTTTTACTATTTCTTCATAATTCAATTCATAAATAGAAGGGATGTCTTTTATAAAACCTTGGTCCATAAATCGCTTGATAATATCCTTGCCCAATCCATTAATATTCATAGCATCCTTCGATGCAAAATAGATAATTTTTTCAAGATTCTGAGCGGGGCAATGAGCCGTATTGATGCACCTCCACGCCGCCTCTCCATCTCTCCGTATCAATTCAGATGAACAAGAGGGGCAGGTTTTGATATATTCAAAATCGGGTCGTTGTAGAGACGCATTGCAATGCGTCTCTACAACAACCGCAACGCGTGTTATTTGTGGTATAACATCTCCTGCTCGTTCGATATAGACAATATCCCCTATTCGGATATCCTTGGATCGGATATTATCCTCATTGTGCAGAGAAATACTTCTCACAGTCACTCCCCCGACACTTACTGGTTCTACCTTGGCGACAGGAGTCACAATCCCCGTGCGCCCCACTTGATATTCAATATTAAGAAGTTTGGTTGGTTTTTCTATAGCCTTAAATTTATAGGCAATCGCCCATTTCGGGTGGTGTGATGTCGATCCTAAATTCATTTGTTGTGAAATAGAATTGAGTTTAATGACCATGCCATCGATGTCATAGTCAAAATGAGCTCTTTTTTCTTCCCACTCATTACAGAAGGAAATAACTTCCTCTATAGTCTTGCATGATTTGCCGAGACCCTGGGCAGACTGAAATCCCAGCTTGCTCAATTGTTCGATGTTCAAAGCTTGTGACTGCTCTAAACTTCCATTGCCAGCTTCGGGACTCACAAAACCTACATTATAAATAAACGCTTCTAAATTCCTATTCTTAACCTCAGCATTGTCTTTCATTCGCAGTGAGCCACTAGCTGTATTCCTTGTATTTTGAAATGTAGCGAGCCCTTGTGCCTCTCTCGCTTCATTCATTTTCTCAAAAACAGATTTGTTGATAACGACCTCACCTCTTAGCTCCACTGTATCATATCCCAATTTTTTAAAATCTACCACTTGCAAAATATGTTTGACCATACGAGCATTTGCAGTAATATCTTCGCCTCGGGTACCATCTCCTCTAGTAGCAGCCCTTACTAGTTTGTTGTTTTGATACAAAAGTGCAATACTACTACCATCAAATTTAGGTTCTACATAGTATTCATAACTAGCTTTGCCTAATTCTTTCTTAATGGAATCATCAAAATCTTTCAAGTCTTCCGCATCGTATGAATTAGACAAAGAAAGCATAGGCACTGAGTGTGCCACCGTTTCAAAACTAGCTTGAGCACCTTTGGCTACCTGTTTTGTCGGAGAGTTTTTGCTATCTATTTCAGGATGTTCTTCTTCAAATTTTTCAATTTTCTTAAACAAAATATCATAGTCATAGTCTGATATAACTTGCTCGGCATCGATATAGTATTTGTGATTGAGATATTCGAGCGCTTTACAGAAATTAGTGTAGTTTGTTGAACTAATTTCTAAATTCAAAAAATTTAAAATATCAACTAACAACATATTATTTTGTGTAATCTTCCTTTAAGTTACGAAATCGATCAACTATGTCAAGAAAATATGGATTATTATACTTCACAATCAGAGACACCGGATAGGAAACACCATCACTATCTATCAATTCTTCAGAAATTTTTACTAGACTTTTGTCGGAATTATAATCTATAAACCAATGGTCGAATTTTAATTTTCTGGCTAACTGTCGATTATCTGATGAATCACAAATATAAATGGTTACTGAGTGATCGAATTTTAAATAGAAATTTGCTAATATTGATGCAATTGTTTCCCCTGTTCTTTTATCCAGTGGAATTAGGACTTTATCGTCTAAATGCTTAGATTCGATTATAAATTCATAAATAAATGAAGCATATGGTAATGATTCATCTCCTAAAAAGTAAGGAGAAGATTTGAAATAGATTGAATATTCAACTTGATTTTTTGTTACGAAGACAAAGGTTAAATGCTCTACTTCATAATACTGGTACATTAGTAGTCTTTTCTTGTTTCAGATTTTCGATGACAATCTTGTATTCAGCAGACCCAACTAGCCTTGCATAATCTTTATTATGCTTCTCGCGTTCATGCTTCCATCTCTTAATAATATCGGCAAGTGTCACTTTTTTCTTCTTCATATTACATGCAAAAATAGAAAAAAACTTGTAAATTATCAAATCTTCTCGTCTTCTTCCTTTATCTTCTTAAATAAATCATCTATTTTCTCTACATAATCCAGTCGTTCATCAAGATGGAAAATAATATCCGGTATCACTCTCAAATCATTGCGCATTCTATTGCCTAGAATTTTTCTAATTTCTGCTTTATGGTTATTGAGATTATTTATTATTTCCTGCTTTTTATCACTGGCTAGAATACTGATATTAATTCGCGCGATTCCTAAATCTGAAGAAACATTGACGAAGGTCAAAGTGGCAAAAGTGCCCATTAGATAGGACTTAATATCGTTCATGAGCATTTTACTAAATTCTTCTTGTAATAATTGAGCAATTCTTTGCTGTCTTCTGGAGTCCATTTTTTGGTATATTTTGACATTCAAAATTAGCTATTTGGCTACATTTGTATTTATATAATTCGTTAAATATGCAAAATATAAATACTATCGCATTAGTAAAATTAGACAAGACCGAAGTCCTTAACAATTTGGATAATCAACTTAAGAATATCAAAGACGCTAAAAGGTTTGAAGAATTTAAAGCTGAATTTAAGAAGTTTCAAGAGATTAAGAATGAATTTGGATTGCAATATCAACTCAATCAATTTCGATTCTTTGGAGATACCACACAGACTGAGTTAAAATCGAACTATGAGTTTTATACTCAAACTTATCCAGAAATTATTGTTCGCGATAGTCAATTGAAAAAAATAATTTCCGATAGCCCATTTATGGATGAAATTAAGACAGAATTTGGCGATAATTCATATTACGATATTAAAAATTCCTCATATGAAATAAACGAGAAAGCTAGAGAGCTGATGCAAAAGGAAAGTACTCTAGAAAGAGAGCTCGTGGAGTTTAAATCTCAGTCAAAAGTAAAGTGGGAAGACGGAGAAATACCTGTCAGTAAGCTATATAACTATGTGAAAGATGCGGATAGACAGAAGAGAAAAAAAGCATTTGATGCCTTAGCAACGTATCATACGAAAAATAAAGTCTTCTTCTATACAAAACTCATCGACCTTATTAAAATTAGAAATGCTTATGCTAAAG
Source organism: Chitinophagales bacterium (assembly GCA_016787225.1). Taxonomy (NCBI): domain Bacteria; kingdom Pseudomonadati; phylum Bacteroidota; class Chitinophagia; order Chitinophagales; species Chitinophagales bacterium. The sequence continues at coordinate 90,827 of JAEUUY010000022.1, read as the reverse complement.
AATTGGGCTATGATTCGTATGTGGAATTTTCTTTGATAAAATGGAATCGTATAGGCTATGATTACAAGGATTTGAAAAAATATAGAGATGCCGTCGTCGAAAATTTTAAAGAAGTATATCAACAAATTTTCGCATTCAAGAAGAAAAATTTACATCTTGAGAACATAACATATTATGACAACAATTTCTTTAACGATGGGTTTCCTCAGTTGGAAGAAAAAAAAGAAGATGTAACGATCGATAAACTTAAACAAGTTTTAGGAGGATTGTCACAAGACTGGCTCCAAATATACCAATCTATGCTCGACGCGAATAGCATTGACTATATGGATAGACCCAATAAAGTTAATATGGGCTATGCTACCTATGTCAGTGAAATTGACACACCATTAATTTATTCGCAGTTTCAGAATAATGATACTGATGTTAGAGTATTGACACATGAGTTTGGGCATACCTTACAATTTGTGCTTTCCTATTTTAATAATCCAAATAAATATTTCATTGAAGGAACCCTTGACACTGTTGAAATTTTTTCCCATTCAATGGAAATGCTCTGCTTAAAAGATGCGGAACTTTACTTTGGAAATGATGCCGAAAAGTATTGTATCCTCAACTATTCAGGACACTTGATACAAGCTATGACCTGCGCATTGGGGGATGAATTTCAAGAAACCATCTATAAATTAGATGACCTATCTATGGAGTCTATTCAAGCTGTTTATAGAAATTTACAAGAAAAATATACCGGCAATTACTTTGATAGTTCGGAAAATGACTACTTTATCAATGGTGATAAATGGATGGAAACTGACCATTATTTTGGCAGTCCTTTTTACCTCATTGATTATTCTTTGGCCATAATCAATGCACTGAATATCTACAAAATTTTCAAAGAAAAACCGAAACGCGGAATAGAAATATGGGAAACATTAGCGAAAAACTTAGCTAATCTCAACTATAAAAATATAACAAAATTAGTTCCAGAGCTTAGGTCTCCTTTCGATTCCAACTATATCGAAGAAACCGCAATTTTTGCGAAAAATGAGTTTGTAAAATTACTATCTAGTTATCAAGCAGCTCAGCCCGCTTCTTGATAACCACTATTTTGGTTAAAATTGCGTTCTGCCATTTCCTTGGTCACTACAATTTTTTCTAGATTGCTATTCGGGCTATCATACATCACGTCGGTCATAATAGCTTCACATATTGAACGCAAGCCTCGTGCACCGAGTTCGTATTCCATAGCTCTATCAAGGATAAACTCCAATGCCTCTTGACTAAACTCCAACTTTTTGCCATCGAGTTTTAAGAGAGCAATATACTGTTTAATCAATGAATTTTTGGGCTCTAACAATATCTTTTGCAGTGCTTTTCTATCCAATGGATTGAGGTGAACCACCACAGGCAGTCTACCTAATAGTTCAGGTATGATGCCAAATTTTTTAATGTCAAGGGCATTCACCTGTTTGAGTAAATTTTCTTTTTGAATTTCACTCTCTATTTCTTTGGTTTTTTTAAAACCGACCGAAGACTTATTTACTCGCTGCGCTATAATTCGCTCCAGTCCTTCAAAAGCACCTCCACAGATAAATAAAATATTTTTAGTATCTACTTTTATCATAGGTTGCTCAGGGTGTTTTCTACCACCCTGCGGTGGCACTAAAATCTCAGAACCTTCTAATAATTTCAATAACCCCTGCTGAACACCCTCGCCTGCTACATCTCTCGTTATGGAAGGATTCTCTCCCTTACGAGCTATCTTATCAATCTCATCAATAAAGACAATTCCCTTCTGAGCGGAATCAATATTATAATTACAATTCTGTAATAATCTCGTAATGACACTCTCAATATCTTCACCTACATATCCACTCTGGGTAAAGGCTGTAGCGTCCGCAATGGCGAAAGGAACATTTAATAGTTTTGCGACTGTTTTAGCTAACAAGGTCTTTCCTGTACCGGTATTGCCTACTAGTAAAATATTAGATTTTTCAATCTCTACATCTTCTGTATTATTTGGTTTGGCAATACGTTTATAATGATTGTAGATAGCCACTGAGATTACCTTCTTAGCAAAATCCTGACCTATGATGTATTCATTCAGATAAGCTACAATATCACTTGGCTTTTTGTCAAAACTAAATTCAGTAGGAGAGCTAGACTTCGAAGAATTTTCTTCTCGACGTGTATCTTCCACAATTTTAGCTGCCATTACAGCACAATTATCACAGATTTGTGCCTCTAATCCATTAATAAGGAATGAAACCTTATTGCTAGGATTTCCACAAAAACTACAATACTCAGATGCTTTTTTCTTAGCCAACCTAATATTTTTTAATTCTTAATTTTAAATTTTGGATAAAGCAGATAGTAATAACTTTTTATTCTTTCCATTTATATAACTTTATTTTTTGCGCTCCAAGACTTCATCTATCATACCATAGGCTTTCGCTTCATGCGCCGTCATCCAATAGTCTCGATCACTGTCTGCAGCTATCTTGTCAACTGTTTGCCCTGAATGATTTCCTATAATAGTATAGAGTTCATTTTTCAGTTTATTCATTTCAATCACCGTATTCTCAATATCACTTGCCATACCACCAGCACCTCCGAGCGGCTGATGTATCATCACTCTGGCATGAGGAAGTGCTGTGCGCTTACCTTTCTTACCAGCACACATGAGCACCGCAGCCATAGAAGCCGCCAAGCCCGTGCAAATAGTAGCTACATCAGGATTGATATATTGCATAGTATCATACATGCCTAGTCCTGCATAAACGGAGCCACCAGGGCTATTGATATAAATCTGAATATCACTCTTAGCATCTGTGGATTCTAAGAAAAGCAATTGTGCTTGGATAATATTCGCCACATCATCGTAAATAGGAACACCGAGAAATATGATTCTATCCATCATAAGACGCGAAAATACGTCCATAGCGACTGCATTCATTCGGCGTTCTTCTATAATATTGGGGGTAAGATAGGATGAAGGCTGACCGTGCATCCAAATAAAATCATTGACTAGCTTGTCATTCAATCTATGATGTTTAGTTGCGTATTTTACAAATTCATTTCCTAAGTGATCCATCGAGTTAATTAATAATTAATAGTGAATAATAATTCCTTTACGAACTATTTAGCTCACACGTTTATAAATTGATAAACAAATTTACAAGAAAAAAGCCTTTAGTAGATTAAAATAATCTAAAAGCTAATCAGAGACTAATGATTATGCGCACAATTTTCGTCGTGAACATGACCTTCTTCTCCATGTGCAGGATTATTGGCATTGCGCTTTTCATTACGCTTCTTACTCTCTGCTATAAACTCTTCTTCAGTAAATATTACAGACTTTGTTTTAACCTGAGCACTCATGCCATCTAGCACTTTTGTGTCGAGCAGCTGCTCATAGGTTTTGCGAACATTCTTCTGGTCTTTCATGGCCTCATCTGCGAATTTGTCTAACTGCTCCGCAGGTGGATTATAGCCAGACTGCAAGAAATACTGCACATAACGTGCTTTATATTCATTTTTGATTTCCTCTATTTCTACCTTTACAGAATTTTCTATAGCGAACTTTGCCGAAATTAAATCCCACTTTATAGACTTTTCAATATTCGCAAATTCTTTCTCTACGACCTCCAGACTCATTTTATTCTCTTCCTCAGAAGCTATCCATTTTTTTAAAAAAGCTACAGGAAGTTCCATTTTCGTATTTTCCAAAGCATATTCATAGACATCGTTTCTCAAGAAATTTTTTGAAAGCTCGTCGTATTGCTTTTTGATATCCTCTTCTAGGCTCTGTTTCAAGTCTTCCATGGTAGTTTTAGACTCATCTCTAGTCACCTGGGCTATCTGCTCTGGAGTTAGGGTCTCCGGAGTGACACGCTTCTTCACATTGGTTATTTCAAACGTCATAGACTTGGCTACTTGCGCCTCTACTTCTTCCGATGCCTCCTGTATATGAAGTATATATCGCTTTACATCCAATTTTTCATTATTGAACAGCTCCATAGCCAGTCCATCTATCTTATCTCCCATTTTCTTAGTAACGAAAGATTTAAGACCCATTTCGGTCAATTCATCCGTAGAGCAAAAAGATTCGCCTTTTATATCAGCTCCATTATCAAAGTTGAAATAAATAGTATCGCCATCAGCTATTGGATCAGCGCTGTCTTCCAACTTTGTGAAATGCTTCATGACATTTTCAATCTCCTTGTCCACCATCTCTTTGGTGACATTGATTTCATATTTCGAAAAAGAACCATCTAATGCGATCGTATAACTCGGCTCAAATCCGATTTCAAAATTTAAAACATAAGACTTATCCTCATTAGGTTTGATGTCTAATGTCTCTTGATTTTCAGCTAACATAGGTCTGCCTAGCAATCGAATATTGTTTTCTTTGATAAAATTCTGAAGTGCTGTATCTGCTAAATGATTTAACTCATCCGCTAGAATGGACTCCCCATACATTTTGCGAATCATTCCAGCCGGAGCTGCACCTTTACGAAATCCTTTGATATTGGCTTCTTTGGAGTATTTCTTTAATTTTTTCTCAAAGCCGTCCAGATAATCCTCTTTCGTCAATTCGATTTTGAGTATATCGTTTTGAGCTGCCTTTGTTTCTCGTGTTACGTTCATAATTTTGATATTATATTCTCTAAAATTAAAGAGACGTAGCTGGGCTACGTCTCTAAATAGTTTTGGTGCGGGTGGAGGGACTCGAACCCCCATGCCTCGCGGCGCCAGATCCTAAGTCTGGTACGTCTACCAATTTCGCCACACCCGCAAAATCTATATCTTCCGTTTAAGGGACTGCAAAAGTAAGGAAATGGAAATTAAATAGCTGAAATTATTTTTTAGCTTTCCTAGGCAACTCTACCCTAATCACTGTCCCATGATTTAATCTCGAACTAAGAACATAGATTTTGCCATTAAAATACTCTTCGATAATACGCTTACAGAGCGATAGACCCAATCCCCAGCCTCGTTTTTTAGTCGTAAATCCAGGTTCAAAGATTTTTTCAATATCCTGGGGTGCTATTCCCTTGCCGGTATCGATTACATCAATACAGACTTGAGTTTTTTCTAGTTTTGTTTCAATAGCTATTTCGCCCTCATGATGAATGGAGTCGAAGGCATTCTTTACTAAATTTTCTATGACCCATTCGAAAAGTTCTTTATTAATTTCTACAAACAAATCAGGCGGAATATCTTTTAACTGAAAGTGCACTTTCTTTGACCCACGCTTTTTGAGGTATTCAAAACAAGTGGTCAGTATTTCGTGGAGATTGATTCTATCTAGCTTGGGCTTGGAACCTATCTTAGAAAATCTGTCTGCTATTAACGATAGTCGGCTGACATCCTTTTTCATTTCAATGACTACATTTCGCTGTGTCAGTGGTAGAGCTTCGTTCTCATTGAGTACCTCTAGCCAAGCACTTAGAGAGGATATAGGCGTGCCTAGCTGATGTGCCGTTTCTTTCGACATGCCCACCCATATTTGGTTTTTTTCATACCTTCTGACATTGCGTATAGCAGCAAATGCCAAAAATAAAATAGCTGCTAAGACAGAATATAAGACTACAGGAAACCATTGAACAAAAGACGCCAGGTTCGAACTTTGATAATAGAGGAATTTTGTATTGCCTGGCTCTATATCCAGAATTATAGGTTCATGAGAATTGGTTAGCTCTTCCAAGTAATCTTTAAATTTCTGACTATTTGCCTTGATTTCTTCTGGAATATTACTTGACTGAATTAGCTTTCTATTTTTATCTAATAAGACAATGGGCAACAAGGAAGCATTGTTAGTGATTTCACTGATAAACTGATCACTAGATTTATCGATCACCGTCGATATATTTTGATAGATTATAGATTCTTTGTAGAAAATATAGTTTTTTTTATCGGAGAATACGACTTCTATGGGCTTATATTTAAAGAAATCAGGATACTTAGCTTTATCTAATACAATTCCCTTTTGGACATTTTTATCTATATTTTTAAAATCCGTAATGACCAAGTTTTCATCTGTTTGAATCAATGGAATCTGATTATTGAGGGTAACAATACTTAGAAAAAGTGATGTTGTATTTTCATTGTGATTTTCATTAGCGAGTAGCTGAGTCGCCCTAGAGGTAATTTCCACCTTTTTTCTTTCCTCTTCTGCTAGTTTTAAAAAGATTTCGTTGGATAGTTTTAAAATTTTGGCTTTTTCCTCTATCGCCTTAGCCCACAAAATCACCTGAGCTTGCTCTTGCATTTTTATTCTCTCGGCTATCTTATTTGCATAAAAAATAGATACTGCGGCGAATACCACTATAGCCAACATGAGAGTAATCTCACCCTTGTTTTTTGTCTTAAAAAATCTAGTCAGTTTATTCAAAAGTGAAATGTAAAAATATTATAGATATGGAATTCATACCATTAACTAGCAACTTATAACTAGTAACTAGTAGCTCGCAACTTATTTTGTATTCTCCCAGTCCGAGGTTTTTTTCGATAAATCCTGAACAAATTTAAGCATATCTTCTTTTGCGAATGGATTGCCTGTTGCTTTGCAATAATTTTCTACTTGCTGGAGCAAAGATTGGAAAAAGAAAGAATGCATTTCATGGGTCTGCATATCTTCTGTCCATAGCGTTAAATTAAGTGATTGAGAGGCTACGGGATCCCAAATATTGAGCCCAAAAGCTTTAGCGTCTGTTAATTGATTCACTTCGCTATCCGTGGCTTTCCATTTGATGTCCGTAGGGATTTTATCATCATTCAATCCTACCTTTATACTTATTTCTGAATAATTCATCTATTTAACTTCTAATTTTTTAGCGGGAGCTTTTTTCTCATCAATAGCAGCAGGAGAAGGCTCATATTTATTGACCGGTGATGGTGCAGGTTTTTCAGAATTCATTTTGTTTTCCAAATCATCTTCATCTAAATTATCATATTTTGTTTCCATGACATCCGACGGGATTTCCGATTCTACAATTTTAGTCAAATCAGCACGACCAGCAGCACCAGCACCCCAGCCTTGATATTTACTGCAGTCTGTAATGATCGTTCGCTTCGTAGAATCTAATTTTGCGAACTTAGCGTCTAATAGCTTTCTATAAGAGGAATCTTTGTCCTTGGCTAACTTACCAAAAAACTTACCCCAAATAGGAAGAGCCATAGAGGCTCCCTGACCCAATCCTGTGCTTCTAAATCGCACTAATCGATCGTCGCAACCCACCCATACACCAGCTATCAATCTAGGTGTAAGTCCTATAAACCAACCATCGGCATTGCTCTGTGTCGTTCCTGTTTTACCGCATATTTCCCCTTTCAATCCATAGGTGCCTCTTAATCGTTTGGCTGTCCCTTGGTCTACCACGCCTTTCATCATCTCCTGCATGACGTAGGCTACTTCAGGTCGAAAAGCCTCTTTAAATGTCGGATAGGATTCATAAATGGTGTTGCCATTCATGTCATCAATATGAGTGATAAAAATTGGTTTATTATAAAGACCTTCATTGGCATATGCGGTATAGGCTCCCACCATTTCGAATACGGATATTTCAGGTGTCCCGAGACATATAGAAGGATAAGGTTTCAATTTGGTATTAGTATCTATTCCTAAATTTCTGCATAACTTAATCACTTCGTAAGGTCCCACTTCATACATCAGTCTAGCCGACACCGTATTGAGCGACTTTGAAAGAGCCTGAGTCAATGTAGGCGAACCTCCATATCCACCACCAGAATTTGAAGGACTCCAAGCCGCTGCCAACTTCCATTTAGGATTTCCCGGACGAAATACGATGCGAGCATTAGGCACTCTATGACAGGGTGAATACCCTTTCTGGTCCACAGCAGCAGCATATAAGAAGGGCTTGAATATAGAGCCTACTTGCCTTTTAGTACCCGGATTGACGTGATCATATTTGAAATGGTCAAAATTAGCGCCACCTACCCAAGCCTTGACATAACCATTTTCAGGGTCAATCGCGAGAAAACCAGCTTGCAATATCATGTTATAATACTTCACGGAGTCCCATGGCGACATTTCTACTTCTTTATTTGGATTGTCATAGGTCCAAATCGTCATTTTGATGGGCTTCTTAAGCTCTGCATAAATAGAATCATCCTCCATACCAGCAGCCTTGAGGTCTTTGTATCGCTGTGTTTTCTTTATATGGCGCAAGAAAAACGAAGGTCTACTGTACCATGGACTGCTGCCCGCCCAGTGACTAAACATCAGTTTTTGATAGTATTTCAAATGCTCCTGCACTGCTTCTTCTGCATAATTCTGCATTTTGAGATCTATCGTAGTGTAAATTTTGAGACCATCGCTGTAAATATCATAAGAACTGCCATCTTTCTTGGGGTGTTGCTGAAAATAATTTTTGAGATATTTTTTCAAATAGCTTATGAAATATGGAGATAAATCATCAGTATAGAAGTCATTATTAAAATTCAGTTTTATAGGCTTAGATTTATACTTTTCATAATCTTTATCAGTAAGAAATCCGTATTCATGCATCTTGCTCAAAACTACATTGCGTCTTTCTTTAGAAGCCTCAGGATGTACACGAGGATTAAAGGTATAGGTAGCCTTGAGCATACCTACCAGGATTGCAGCTTCATCTACCGTGATATCTTGGATTTTTTTATTAAAATATGTCTTAGCTGCGGCTTTGACACCATAGGCATTATCACTAAACTCCACAGTGTTGAAATAAGAAGAAATGATTTCATGTTTCGTGAAATTTCGCTCCAGCTTCACGGCAATAATCCACTCTTTAAATTTTCTAAATACGAGTTGAATACCATTGACCCTACCTCTTGGGAATAAGTTTTTAGCTAATTGTTGTGTTATCGTGCTTCCCCCGCCTCTATTGCCGGTGGTGAACATGCCTTTTATCACACCCATAATGGCCTTTGGGTCGATACCTGAGTGTATATAAAAGCGAGAATCTTCAGTGGCAATTAATGCATTGACTAAATGTGGCGGCAGTTCTTTAAAATTGCAGGGAACTCTATTGTGTGTATATATCTTGCCTATCATAGTGCCATCAGCAGCATAAACCTCGGATGCCATGTGGCTTTTTGGATTCTCCAATTCCTTAATGGATGGCATTTCTCCAAACAATCCAAAATTGAGCAAGGTAAAAAATAGTATAATGGCTAGAAAAAAACCTCCTATCCATTTCCAATGAATCTTTCGCTGTTCTAAAAATTTCATATCTCTAGAGCAAATATAGATATTATGCTAAAATTCTTTCTTTATTTGCTTAAAGAAAAGCAATATACTACCTTGAATAGCTACTTAGAGCGTCCTTATAAGTTTTAAATAATTGAAATTATTGAAATTTCAATTAAATTTGTAACTGTGAATTAATAAATAAAGCACTCATGGTCAATAAAAATGTATTATTAGAAAGGTCACTGGAATTTGGGGTGAAAATAGTAAAACTTGTGCATGATGTACGAATTCAAAAAGAAGAGGATATATTGACACGTGAGGTATTCAAAGTGGGTACAAAGATTGGAGCCCGACTACGTGAGGCTGAATTTTCTGAAAGTCTAGAGCATTTTGTCAACTGCCTGCAGCGAGCTCATCTCAAGGCTATTCAGACAGAGTTTCATTTAGAATTAATGCTCGGGGTCGATTTAATAGACAAAGAAACTTTTCAAAGTCTTCAACGTGAAACGACCATCTTGAGAAAATTGATTGATACGAATATCAAGACCGCTAAACAGCGATTCAAATAAAATTTCCTTAAACTAATTCTTTTTAATAAATAAAAATTTAGTTTTGTGACTAAAATAAAATTACAATATGTCCAATTTTGATGTAGTAGTGATAGGTTCTGGTCCCGGCGGCTATGTAGGTGCTATTCGATGCGCCCAGTTAGGTTTTAAAACCGCTTTGATTGAGAAATACGAGACCCTTGGAGGGACTTGCCTTAATGTGGGCTGCATTCCTTCTAAGGCCTTGCTCGATAGTAGCGAACACTACTTCAAAGCGCGCAAAGAATTTGAAGAACATGGCATTATGACGGGAAAGCTCAGTCTCGATTTCCCGAAAATGATCAGCCGAAAAGCGAATGTGGTGGATATGACGGTGAAGGGGATAGATTTTTTGATGAAGAAAAATAATATTACCGTTTTGCGAGGAGTAGGAAGTTTTGAATCGGCTAATAAAATAAATATCACAGATAAAGATGGCAACCTCTCGCAGATAGAAACCAAATATACTATAATAGCGACAGGTTCTAAGCCAGCGAGTCTTCCATTTATTAAATTAGATAAAGAACGTGTCATTACTTCTACCGAGGCTTTGAGCTTGAAGGAAACACCTAAAAATTTATTGGTCATTGGTGGTGGAATCATAGGATTAGAATTAGGATCGGTCTATAATCGATTGGGGTCTAAAGTGACTGTAATCGAGTATGCTGATAAAATAGGCGGAGCTATGGATAGTGAGGTCTGCAAGGAGTTGCAGCGCGTCTTGAAAAAACAAGGTATGGATATTCAAACCTCTATGAAAGTAAATTTTGTGGAGCGAAAAGGAAAAACAGTTACGGTAAAAGCCCTCGATAGTCAGGACAAGGAAGTCGTATATGAAGGAGATTATTGTCTCGTAGCGGTGGGTCGCAAGCCCTATACGGAGGGACTAGGTTTAGAAAAAATAGGTATAACCCTAGACGACCGTGGTCGAATACCAACAGATAAAAATTTGCAAACTACCTGCGCCAATATTTATGCTATTGGCGATGTCGTAGCTGGACCTATGCTTGCTCACAAGGCAGAGGAAGAGGGTGTATTCGTAGCTGAACTTTTAGCTGGACAAAAACCACACTTGAATCATCATTTGATACCCGGCATAGCTTATACTTGGCCAGAAGCAGCAGGTGTGGGCAAAACTGAAGATGAGTTAAAAAAAGAAGGTACTCCATACAAAGCCGGTAAATTTCCGTTCCGTGCCAGCGGTAAAGCCAGAGCAGCAAATGATATCGACGGATTTGTAAAAGTACTAGCTCATCAAGAAACGGATGAGATACTCGGCGTGCAGATGATTGGTGCTCGTGTAGCCGATATGATTATGCAAGGAGCTATAGCTATGACATATCGGGGATCGGCAGAAGATGTAGCGATTACTTGTTTCGGCCATCCTACATTTTCAGAGGCGTTTAAAGAGGCAGCTTTGGACGCTACGAGCAAGCGGGCGATACATGTATAAATAGTGAGAAGTGGTCGGTCGTCAGTGGACTACAGACATAGAACAGGGTATTCAAATCCGTTATTTTTTGTATCTTTGTATTAACTTAAAACTATAGAACATGGATTTAGTGTTAGAAAAAGAGAAAGCTAAAAAATTTATTGATTCTATTCAGGATGAATATTTTATTAAATATATCTCGAGTCTTCTTTATAACTATGATGCAAATAAAAACCTCGATCCTCATACCGAAGATGGCTTGAGAAATAGATTGAGTCAATCAGTGAGAGACTTGGAAGAAGGAAGAACTGTTTCTATGGAGGAGATGAGACAAAATTTAGCAAAATGGAAGAAATAAGCATAAGATTTGCTCAATATGCCCAATTTTCTCTAATAGAAATTTATAATTATTACTGTGAAACAACAACAGAATTAATAGCAAGTCAAGTCTATTCAAGAATTCTTGACGCTATAGATGATCTGCTAGTTAATCCTTACTTAGAGATTAACGAACCTTATGCTCCTGATTTTAAATTTATTTTATGCTATGATTATAAAATTATATTTAAAAGATTCGAAAATGTAATACTAATAGCCGATATATTCCATACATCACAAGACCCAAGTAAAATACCTGAACATACAAAAGTTTAAACTTTATGGTTCAAGTATTAACCTTTTTGAAAGGACTATTTTCAGAAAAACAACGAGAAATTATTCGTTATTGGCTCTATTCTATTCCCGCTTTTTTTTATCGTAATAATCTCACTAAACTAGCCAAGTTGTATGGTACAGATAAGTATGAACATGGCTATACCTCGATTTATCAAGACTACTTTCATGAAAAAAGAAAGCAAAAACTCCGCATTTTGGAAATAGGAATAGGAGGCGGAGAGAATACGAAGTATGGAGGAAATTCCCTAAAAATGTGGGCGAAGTTTTTTCCTAAAAGTAAAATTTTAGGAATAGACATCTACGATAAATCACTACTCGACTATAGGCAAATTAAGACCTATAAAGGCAATCAATCTGATGAAAAATTTCTAGCTCAATTCGAAAATTTGGACATTATCATTGACGATGGGAGTCATGTTAATTCGGATATCATCAAGAGTTTTGAAACTTTATTCCCTCGATTAAATGTGGGAGGATATTATTGCGTGGAAGATACGCAGGTTTCGGGTCTTCCAGAATTTACTCAGGCAAGTCACCCAGATGCCCTGTCCTATTTCAAACACTTGAAATTAGACAATGCACAACTTTACTTTTATGCAGGATTAATTATAATTCATAAAGAAGCTCTCTAGCTCCCCAACTGTTGAAAGGTATTTCCTTCATTTAAGGACTGAGCCTTAAAACCTCTCATAAACCATTCCATACGCTGCTCAGAGGTGCCGTGTGTAAATGCATCTGGGACAACATAACCCTGAGACTCTTTTTGAAGTTTATCATCACCGATAGCATTCGCCGCCTCTAGGGCAGAGCGAATGTCGTTTTCTGTTAATTTTAAATTGCCGGCACGACGAGCCCAATAACCTGCTAAAAAATCTGCCTGCAATTCCAGCATTACACTCAACCTATTGCCTTCTGCTTCGGAAACTTGCTGGCGCATGCGATGTATTTTCGTGGTAATACCCATCAAGTCCTGCACATGATGACCCACCTCATGAGCTATGACATAAGCCGGTGCGAAATTTCCTTTCACCCCGAACCTGCGATTGAGTTCATTGAAAAAAGATAAATCGAGATAGATCTGCTTGTCTGCAGGACAGTAAAACGGTCCAGAGGCAGCATGCGCACCACCACAGTCTGAGACCGTTTGACCAGTAAATAGCACCAATCTGGGCTCACGATATTGCATACCTATTTTTTGAAATTCTGTATTCCATACATCTTCTGTGCTCGCTAAAATTGTACTAGCAAAATCCCAACCTTCATCCTTCACGCCATTCGCATGGCTTGGTGCTTCTTGATAGTCACTCACTTGATTGCCACTTCCCATCTGCAAAACTTGCGTAGGGTCACCGCCTAGAAAATATACAACAGCAGCTATGATTATGGTGCCTATGCCAAGACCTCCTGCTATTCTTCGGCCACCACCACCGCCTCTTCGGTCTTCTACATTAGTGGATTCTCTATTTCCTTGCCATTCCATTTACTTATAATTTTAGTACTACAAATTTATTCTAATTTTTTGTGACTGCATTCAAAATATTTAAATATTTGTTTTCATTAGCCTTGTGAGAATATTTATTCATAAAATCCAATCTCGCTTGCTCACCTATCTTTCGTCGTAAAGATTCATTAGCAGCCAATAATCTCAGAGCCAATAACCATTCATCATCAGAATTTTTCACAAGTATCCCATTTACGCTATTCTTTATCACTATACGATTAGACTCATTGACATCCGAAGCTATACAAGGTAGACCTGCAGCAAAGTATTGAATGAGTTTTCCACCAAATTTACCTTGACTCCAAATGGCTTCTGGCAAAGGATAGATGGCTATATCTATTTCATTAAGTATTTCATTTTCTTGAGAGGCATTCCATTCCTTGTTGATTAGTTCCACACCTTTCAATCTAAAATTTTTTGCCCCCATGGTTATCATTCGATAATCCAATTCCTTCGCTAAAGACTCTAGCGCTGGCCTTACTATCTCTAAATAAGCTTCCGTCGTGTGGCTACCCACCCAACCTATCGTCAGTTTTACTTTCTCATTATTGAGAAATGGAAAAAAAATATTTTCATCTAAACTAGGAGGTATAGCATGTACATGCTGATTATATTGCTGACTGAAATGAACTAAATAAGGTGTTGTAGTAATAATGGCATCTGCATTTTTCATAAGAAAAATAGGTTTGTTTTTGCCTTTCAATTTTGCTATCCATGCATTCGCTTCGCTTGAGTTTTCCATAAAAACAAGGTCGTCTATATCATAGATAATTTTTCTGGAAAATAGTCTATATAGCCGCTCGAAAAATGGTGGCCCGAAAGGTGTGACCCAAAGATGAATATACACTACATCATAAAACGGAAGTCTACATAACAGCCATATTCTCGACAAATAACCTAATACGGTATGAATAAATTTCAAAAAAATATGACCTGATTTATAGACCACATTCCACATAGCTATAGACTGGAAACTATCATGTGTTATCACGTAATCATTTTCTTTGAAATAGTCATAGTATTGCTCGAACTTCAAACGCTGCGAAGGCGCTTTGTCAAAGGGATATGGACAAACAAATAGTATTGATTTCTTAGTCAATGGCTATACATTTCTTATAAACAATTTCGTAGGATTTAATTCCTTTTTCCAAACTCGCATAATCCAAAGCTCCTTCTCTCAACTTTTGTTTTTGAAAATTCGTAACATCTGTTTCGCTTACTAGTTTTTTATAATTCACTTCACATAGATTCTCTATGACATAGCCAGCTTGGTATTTCATAACCAATTTGTCCGTATCACCCACTCCCGAATTGCATATAAGAGGGATGCCCATAGCCATAATCTCTGCTTGCTTGGTAGGACTGGAAGCTAGTTTGGAGTAAGTAGGTCTAATAAAAAATAAGGACAAGGAAGATAGAGCTAGCAAATTCGGCACTTCATTTCGCTGTCCTGGTTGAATAATAATATCATTTGTCAAGCCTCTTTTATCAGCTTCCATCTTGATTCGTTCGTGCTCGTCATGCGTGATAAAGAGAAATTTAGCTTGTGCATATTTCCCTTTTAAAACCTTAAAAAAATCGAGCATTTCTTCGAGCATATACCAGGTGCCGATAGACCCCAAATATGATACTACAAAATCCTTTTCTGAAATCTGCAATTGTTCTCGCCAAGTTTGTAATTTTTGATTATCCAATTTTGAATAATCAAACAAATCCGTATCCGCGCAGCAAGGAATCACCGTAATATTATCTGCAAGGCCTCGCATATAATCCCACGATTGAATTTCTTTTTTGCCCCGCTCTGTAAGGCTTATGGTATGGTCTGCATTTAAGAAAAACTCTCTTTCTTTTTTCTTGAAAAAATTATACACTACTCGATAAATCGGACTTTGAAGATTCCATGCACCCGCATCCACTTTTTCATCGGCCCAGAGTCCGCGCATATCAAATAAAAACTTCAAGCTATATCTCCGTTTGAGAGCCAAGCCAACCAAAGCCGATATATAACCTCGACAGTGAACCAATGAAAAGTTTTTTATTTCTTGGAGTTGATATGCTTTTTTTTGTATTTGGTTTATGTCCCAAATAGTAGATATTATCGGTGGAGATTTATGATAAGTCAGAGGATGCCAGTCAATATTATTTTCCAAACATATTTTTTCAATGATATTTTTATTTGCCTCAAATCTTTCAGGTTTTTCGCAACTAATCAAAGTGAATGAATATCCCTGCATAGATAATCCACATATATAAGGTAGCACTTGACTCTGACCTAAGGTATCTGTCATGCCATCATAGGAGATATAGAGTACTTGTCTAGTCATGATTTAAGTGAGAAATTGAGCGGCATGAATGGCCGTTATATTTTTTTCTTTTTGATTTGGAATAGTATCTTGTGTAATGACAAATGAATGTAGTAGCGGTTTGTCTAGTATTTCATCTAAATTTCTCAAGTGTCGATTATCAGTATGGTTATAATTGGCGGTCATTTTTATTTCAAAAGCATAATAACCTTGCGGTGTTTCTATCAGCACATCCACTTCTCTGCCATCGTTCGTTCTCAAATGATAGATATGGGTATCCAACTGCAAGTATTGCAGCTGCTTGTACATTTCAGCTACAATAGCAGATTCAAATTCGCTACCAGACAAATGAGGATTCACATTGCCTACCACAACTCGCTGTATGCCTGGATCCAAATAATGGACTTTTGGCATTTTAGATAATCGTTTGAGTTCGTTTTTGTGCCAAGGCTGCAATATCAATACTTGGTAGCTCATAGACAAATAGTGTAGAAATCGCTGTGCTGTGCTCGGTGTAACGCCCACCTGCCGGGCCAGTGAGGAATAATTAATCAAATGACCTGTAGATATGGCGGTGGCTCTTTTCAGTGAGGTAAACGGTTCCAAATTTTTAAAATCAGCTAAATCTCGAATATCTCTTTCTAGATAGGTCTTAATATAGTTTTTAAGCCATTTTCTTTTGTCATTTGCACTCAATCCTTTAGCTACAAGTGCTGGATAGCCACCAAATTGAAGGTAGAAATCATACACTTCCATTATAGGCGAAAAGTTTTTTTGAAATCGAAATGGTATAAAATTCGGAATATTCTGACCAAGTATTATATGTTGGAAATGAGAATATGCAACCTTATCTTCCCAGCTTGTGGTCATCAATTCAGGCAGTGTCAGGGGATATAGTTCCTCAATAATACATCTTCCAGCCAAGCTCTCTTTCACATTCTTCAAGAGCATGAGTTGGCTCGACCCTGTGAGAATATAGCGTTGCTCATGACCCATGTCATTTGCAGCTTTGATCATTTCTACAACTTCTGGGCATTTTTGCACTTCATCTACTATGACATGGTCATAAGCTGCGAGCCACTGTGCCGATGACATAGCTGTTACCTCTTTTCTCAGTAGAGGTTCGTCCATATTGATATAAGAATAATGTGGAAAAAGATGCCGAAGCAGTGTAGTTTTACCTACTTGTCGTGCACCGGTGAGCACCAAGATTCTAGTCAATGGCGAACTAGATAGAGCCTCTACCAATTTGCCTTCTAATCTAGATTTTCTATTCATTATAGATTGCTTGATTTATTTTGAGGCAAATATAGCGTATAATTATTTATCGTATCATTAATTTTACGCTCAAGTTGTAAATGATATTATTAATTTTACGCTCAAATTAATAATACAATTGTTGTTTATACGCTCCAATAACCTATAAATGCGCTGGGAAATTTATTTCATCCATTTTTCATACCACATTTGAAACATAAGTATATTCCACAGCTGGGTCATATATTCTTTTTTACCTGATTGATAAAGATACAACCATCGCTGCACCAAATCTGGGTTGAAAATGCCTTGCTTATGAAGATAATCTTTGTTTAGATAGGTGGCAAAGTATTCTGATAATTCCTTCGCAAACCATTCATCTATAGGGATAGCAAAACCAGCCTTGGGTCTATCCATCATCTCTTTTGGGATATAGCGATGTACGATTTCTTTCAATAAATATTTTTTATGGCCATTTCGGATTTTATAATGATTAGGTAATTCCGCTACCCACTCTATGATATTTTGATCGAGAAAAGGTTCTCTCCCTTCTAGCGATACACTCATGGTAGCCCGATCTACTTTGGTCAAAATATCATCAACCATATAGGTCTTATAATCTTTCGCCAAAATCCTATCGAGCAAACTCAATATATCCGAGGTCTTTTCATCGAAATAAGTCCAAGGTTCTTCGATATCAGCTAACACTAATTTCATTAAACTCTCATCGTCTATGACACTACACATAGCCTTGAGATAATTGGTGGCATTAGCTTCTTTGATAAGCTTTCTAGCTTTATTGTAGCGCTGACCTATGAGTTTTTTATCCTTGAGAATTGGAATTTTTTCCGGTGCGAATAAGCCCGAAGTATGATAGGCGAATTTCCGAGTAAACTTAGGTAAGCGACCAAAGGTAGTATCCATACGCTGAATGATAGGATAGCGATTGTAGCCCCCGAATATTTCATCCCCACCATCTGCACTCAAAGCTACTATCACAGACTTTCTTGCCAATTGACTCACTAGCATAGTAGGTATAGCACTGCTATCCCCAAAAGGTTCGTCATAATAGTAGGGCAGTGTAGGCAAGATTGCTTTCGCCTCATCGATAGTACAATAATACTCCGTGTGATCAGTCCCTAATCTGGCTGCCACATCCTTGGCAAATGGGGCCTCATTATATTTTTCTTCATAAAAACCTATGGTAAAGGTCTTAATTTTCTGTGTCGCATCTCTCTGTAATAGAGCTGCAACCACGCTGCTATCATAGCCACCACTGAGAAATACTCCTACGGGTACATCGGCCACCATGCGGTAATCAAAAGCCTTCTTCAATACTTTTTCTGTTTCTTCGATAGCTTCTTGTTCTCCAATATCAAGTTTAGGTTTGATGTAGGCGTCGTTAACATTCCAATAATTATGAGGGTTGAGAGTTGAGAGTTGAGAGTTGAGGGTTGAGAGGGAAAGATTGAGATAGCATCCTGGTAGTAGCTTGTAGCAGTTTTTAAAAATACAATGTGGTGCAGGTACGTAGCAGTACTTGAGAAATAATGCTAAAGCATCCATATCTAATTCCTTTCTGAATTGTGGATGCGGATGAAATGCTTTCAATTCGGATGCGAATAGAAATAATCCATCCTGCCAATAATAATATAAAGGTTTGACTCCCGCACGGTCTCTATATATATGTAAGGTATGCTCCAAACGATGATAGATGACAAAGACAAACATGCCGATAAACTTATGGACAGCCTCTTGACCCCATTCTTCCCAAGCATGCAGCATAACTTCTGTATCGGATTGGGTGGTGAATGTATGACCGAGTATTTCTAACTCTTGTTTAATTTCTCGAAAATTATAAATCTCTCCATTGAAAACGATGACCCAATCTTTGTAGTATAGCGGTTGATTGGCATGAGAAGACAAATCTATAATCGAGAGGCGACTATGTCCCAAACCAAGGCAAAAATTATCATTTTGCTCATAAAAAACTCCATTCCCATCAGGTCCTCTGTGATGCATTGTAGCCAGCATATTTTGCAATACACTCTCACTGCTATTGCTATGGAAATCTATAAAGCCTGTGATGCCGCACATAGTGGTATTCTAATTAAGTCTTCTATATATTTTGTAAAACCACTGTATCAAATTCTTCTGATTCGGAAAGTCCTTATAAGTCATAGGTGGCAGAGACAGATAGTATTCTAATTCATCTACTGAAATCCCAAACTTTTTGGCTATATATTCTTTGTCCGTAGAAATGGTTTCGGAATTATACGGCAACTCTTTTAATTTTTCTAAAGCCTCATTTCTCTTCAACTGTCCTGATACAATCTGAGAGGAATATGTCGCTCGGCGATAGTCCATGTTGTACTTGGTAGGCATAACATACGATTGCCAAAATGCAGTGATTTTGGATTCATGGTGCTTCCCGCCATAATCTTTCCAGTCAAATTCTTTCTTTAAAAATTTTCTTGCTTCATCTTTGTTATAATCGATGATATTTAGCGGGTACAAGGTTTTGATATTACATATAAATTTATAATATATTTCACCTAAAAGACCCACCACAGGAACCTTCTTTAATGGTAGTTTAGAAAATTTCTTGACTATATGCCTATACAAATAAGCATCTTTCATCACATGATAACCCCAGGTCAGCGGCAAGATTCCTTCGCCACTATAATTGCCACCAGAGATGATAAAAGGAATATTATATTTAGATGCTGTCTGATAAAGACTAGCTGGGATAGCTATATCGGTGGGTATTTCCAAATCTACAATAGAGGACTTAAGAAAAGCCAACTGTATCTCTCGAAACTCATTCCAGTCCAGTACATAACTTATATAATCAAGGTTGAGTTTCTCTACTATATTTTCAATATTGCGCACAGCTATCTCAGAATTCCAGCCATTGTCCATATGCAATAGGAGGGGTCTGAGGCCCCATTTATGACAGAGATAAGCGGTATAACAACTATCTACACCTCCACTAATACCTACAATACAATCATATTGTTTACCTTTTCCCTTTACACGTTGAATGAAATTGTCGAGCTTTTGTGATGTATGGTCTTTCTGATAGCGTGGCTGTTGTAGAATTTTTGAAAAATCGGTACAATGATTACAGGTTCCATTTTCATCAAAAACGATATCTTGGTCAGTGGTATCCATGACACAGCGGTTGCAAATTTGATAGTCTTTTTCTAAAATCTTATTCAAATAAGTCGCAAGGATAGATGCTTGGTGCTCTCTCGTGTACATGCAAGCATCTGTCCGACGATCCATGTTAAATACAGCTTCACCATTTAACTTCCTAGATATAGCTTCTGAAAGATTTATGTAGCAGTCCTCTTCATAAGCGAACGCACATCCTGAATGCGTGGATAAAATAAAATTTTCTATTTCTCCTTTGTCTGATGGAAAATGTAACATAGGTTTACCCAGATTAAAATAATCAAAGACCTTTACAGGAATAAAACTATTAAATTCTCCATATCTAGTCACATACATAAAATCAGCTATTTGCAATTGTTTATGCAATTCTTCGACTGATATTCGTGGAAAAATACGACATAAAATGTTGTTATTCTCAAAAGACAATTTTACCTCTTCAGCTAACTTATCATCTTGTATTCCATAGAATTGAAATTCTATTAACACCTTGTCTTCAAAAACCTTTCTGACCATATCTAATACTCTAGCTATAGGTGAAAAATCTTGATTGGGATAAATAGAACCACTGTATGCTAAAATAAACTTAGTGCCATCTAATGGTAAGTCTAGCTTAGAAATCGAAACTGGCTCAAAACCATTCATCACTGTATATCCCTTCTTAGATATGTAGTGCTCGATACGCTTTACCCAATCTTCAGAAACACTTATAAAACAACTACTATTGCTAATATATTTTTTTTCAAGATATGAATTGAACTTAAAAATAAATTTTTCTAGTAGGCTAGTGTAGGGATAACGCCGAAAAGCCGTCCATTCGTCTCTATATGAAGGTATCCAATGAATGTATGGAAACTCCTTTTTCAGTTTATATCCAAAATGGAAGGATTCAAAAGGACTACCTGAAATAATGAGAGCTTGAATATCCTTGTCGTCTTGCAGTAGTTTTCTTGCCTGTGAATAAAGATTGGCATAGGGTAGAGCCGATATCCAAAAACTAGAAACTATCAGTTCTATAAATGTCAGTACGCGACGCAAGGATGTGCAGAAAAAACAAGTTTTGAGAAATAATTTATCTCGCCATGATCTATGATAAGGCATATAATATTCCTCATGCGTTTCAAATACATGGTGCTTCATAGTATTATCTATGACTTCTTCGTAAGTATTCGTTTGATTTTCATTCCAGTTTCGAGTGACTATGATAGGATAATAACCAAACTTATGCAAATGCCTAGCAAAAGAGGCTATGCGCTCGGCGCCTACAAAATTGGCTGGTGGGTAGTAGTAAGATAATAAAAGTATTTTTCTCATATCTGAGTCAGCATTTTTACGAACTCTTTATAATTTTCTTCTGCACTAAAATTATTCTTCCAATTCTCATATGAGTAACTTCTTTTGCTCTCTATGCTTTCTTGGGGACTTGTTAAATATTCTGTGATTGCTTTAGCAATATCAGAATTAGTAGCTTCCGCAGGAAGTAGAAGTCCATTCTCATTATTGACTATTTCTGAGCAACCTCCTACGTCTAGAGCTAATACTGGAATACCAGCAGACTGCGCCTCCATGATACTTACAGGAATCCCTTCTGAAGTACTGAGATTTATAAAAAGATCTACATAGTTTTCAGCATAATATTTTAGAATTTCCTCATTGTTCACATTTCCTTTGAACTCTGCACTTAGATTAAATTCATTTGCCAAATTTTCTAGTTCAGCTCTTAATGGTCCGTCACCAAAATGAACCCAATGAAAATTATGTAATTGGAGACTGGCTAATACTTCAATAATACGATCTACTCTTTTTAGTGGTATCAAACTACTGCAACTGCAAATAATGCGCGCATTGTTATTCTTTGCCGACAAACTAGTATTTGTGTTTAAGGTTCCTAAATGTGAAACAATTATCTTATCATGGTAACTAAAATCAGTAAGTTCACGCAGCTTACGTGCACCATATTCCGAAATACTAATTGATTTATCTAAAGTAGAAACTAAAAAATTCTTATAAGGAAGATAAGCTGGCTGGTGCCGGGGATAGTCTAGATCCCAACCGTGACCTCTCGCTATTGCCTTTATTTTATATTTATTTTTTATCAAACAGAGAGCTAGTGCTTTCGAATCATGCCAATAGGAATAAAAAATAGTCTGATTCATGTCTATTGAATAGTTGCTGCAATATTTAGAAATATCACTAGCTATGCAGGCAGCTTTCATAAAATCGGCTAGTAGAATCTTGAAGTGAAGAAAAGTTGACTTGTGCTTAAATCGCATTTGTACACTAAAAAAATCCTTCCAAACTTCTTTAAACAACAAAGCCTTGAGAAGATATATTGTCCTATGCAAGCTTTTAAGGTGCATCGGATTCCACAAGACGAGGTTAGCTGGAAATGGTCTTGCTATAACGCTATCTTCCTCTAGTGAATAAACATAGATAGTCTCATATAAATGACTTAAAAGCTCAACTTCCTTATCCAAAAACAACTCACCAATCCCAAAAGGGTAAGAGTCTGTAAGAAGAATTAAGTTATTTCTTTTTTTCAAGCATTGAATGATAAAAGTCCAGTAAACTTTGAATATAATTTTCCATGCCAAATTTTTTCGAATGTTCTATTGCATTTTTCGATAATTCCGCATACAAAACAGAATTTTCAATAATATCGCAAATTCCATCAACAAAATCAGTAGGACTATCCGTTTTGATTATTAAACCATTTTTCTTATGCACTATAAAATCATTGTCTGGCATACAATTGGTTGTTACAATAGGTATTCCATAAGAATTTGCTTCAGCAAAAACTAGCGGTAAACCTTCATAGACAGAGGTATGAATCAATAAATCAGCATTCTTATAAATAGAATCCATGTTATTCATGAGCCCACACAATTGTACATTTTTTGCAAGCCCCTCTTTGTGAATCAACTCTTTACAATTATCCAGTTCTAATCCAGTACCTATCATTTTTAAATGGAAGGGTATGTCTTTGTATCTAAGTAATTTTGCTATCTGAATAGCTAACTGTGGTCTTTTAACATCTGTGAATCGTCCCACCCATATCATTTTTACGATTCTACTCACAGAGGTTCTTGGTTCTAGATTCTTTGGTAATGGGCTTGCATTCGGAATTATTTTTACTTCTCCTATTCCTAATCTATCATTATGCAGTTTGTAGGCTCCAGCAGAGCATGCGATAAAATTCGTTTTAAATTTTTTATATTTAGAATATATCCAGCTATACTCATAAAGATTTGTCCACATGGGCTTTTTGAATATTCTCTTAAATAAAAAACCATTATATTCCTCTACTATACTATTTTGTAGATGTGACACATAAACAGCATCCTTATAATAGTAAGTATGAGCAAAAATATCTGCATGAAATAAATGACTATGAATTATATCTGGTTTGAATTTATGAATGAACTCAATATACTTATGATTTGTAACTATATTTCTTCTTATTAAAGAGAATTTAATTTCACACTCTCCACCAGCTAAAATGACACGATTATCTAATTCATCTTGAAATTCATTATCCATTTTCATTAAAAAAATAGCAACTTTGAATTTTTGATCTTTAACTAATTCGTTACAAATGTTAACGAGCATTCTCTCTGCCCCAGCTTTCTTTAAAGATTGTACAACAAATAATATTTTCAATTTAAGATTATTAGTTTAAAAATAATTTTTTTGCTTTCCATCGTGGAAGTATCCGATACATAATTTTTACCAAAAAATAATTCCAAGGAGTGAGTTGTTTCTCCCAGCGTTGTGCAAAGTATTGAAAGATTGGCTCCTTCGTTAAAACATGAAGCACTTGCAATTGTGGTAGATGTACATTCTTCTGATAATAATAGCGGACCAATTCTTTTTTCAATAAATCATAATAGGACCAATAGCCTGCATCAAATTTATGCAAATTATCCTTTAAAGTTTTGATACATTTATCAATATTAGTTTGTACTTCTTGACTGCCTGTAACACGAAACAAATCATATAATCCAAACATGGTATATATAAATCCATTTAATACATAAGACGGAGGTTCGGAAGGATATTCTTCATACCATAAATTTCCATCTTGGTCTATCCGCTTAACGCCTCCTTCCTTGACATCTAGATCTAAAAACTGATACGCCTTCCAAGCAGTCTTTAAATATTTATCGTCTCCTAATAGCTGATACATACGCAAATAAAAAGAAATGCACTCGCCCTGTGCCATGGCGGAAGCCCAAGGTGCAGAAATTTTGTATTTAGATTCATAATGATGATGATACCATACGCAACTAGTTTCGGTTTCAGTCTTGAGAAGTTCCAAGCGCTCAATACATGCCTTTAAGGTGGTAAGCAAACTTTCGTCCTTCGACTTCAACCATTCTGCATGCAGCATAAAGCCATACTGGGCTATATTAATTGGGAAGTAAGAAAATACACCTAGCTCGAAGCCACACATTGGAACTCCCTGAGCATCAAACTTGCCATTATAGATATTGTCCGTATAATGAATCATGGCTGGGCGCATATCGATGTAATAAGAGCCCAAATTGACATCTAAGGAGACATTCCCCAAATGAAGTCTTATATCCTTATTCTCCTCTTTCATCGATTGATTTACTTTGCATAGATGAGATGCCAATACTTAAACATAAATAAATTCCATAATAGTTTTCTGTGATTGAACTTCTTCGATTGATGCTCATTCCATAGCTTTTCAATATAATGTGCATTAAACAGCTCATCTCTTTCGAATAAAATCTCTCCCACTTGTTGTTTAATGTCTTTTCTTATCCAGTCAGATACGGGGATGCCAAAGCCTTTCTTCGGCCTATATACAATATTTCGAGGCAGTTTATCTTCCATGAGTTTTTTCAAAATATATTTCGAAGTCAAGCCGTTTTGCAGAAACTTCTTAGGTAGTTGATGTAAAAACTGAACTAGGTCTGTGTCAAGAAAGGGTGCTCTTACTTCGAGCGAGTTATACATACTAGCGCGATCTATTTTGACAAGAATATCATCTAATAGATAGGTATGGCAATAATAGTAAATCAATTTGTCAAAATCAGACCAGGCAGATTCCACATTTCCGAAATGATAATTAATAATTTCTAACCCGTCTTTATTTTTTAAATCTTGGTAGACGTCACTTCGAAATAATTTTTCCTTTTCATCGGGTAGAAAACTTCCTAGCCAGAGCTGATGGATCTCATTCTCTTTGCCCTGAAATCCTCTAAGAAACTGATTGATTTTAAAATCAAGGCTAATATTTTTATCCGAACTCGGCAGCAAATGCTGAAATATTCTGAGTAATCCACGAGTCCATGATTTAGGGAAAGAGGCAAATGGCTGAGTAAAATAATTTGAAATAAAGGTAGGATAGCCTGCCAGAAGCTCATCGCTACCATCGCCACCTAAGGCAACGGTGACATGCTGTCTCGTAAACTTCGATAAAAAATATGTGGGGATGAGCGAGGCATCTGCAAAAGGTTCGTCTACCATAGGATAAATTTCCTCAATGAGTTCTATGGTAGCCTTGGGAGTTAAGATTTGACTATGATGCTCTGTATTTAAATGATGTGCTACCTGAACTGCATAATCTGCTTCATCATAACTTTTATCTTCAAAGCCTATCGAGAAGGTCTTAATTTTCGAACTAGAATTTTTTTGAGCATAATAAGCCACCGTAGAGCTATCTAAACCACCACTGAGAAAAATGCCAAGAGGCACATCGCTCATCAACCTCCTTTGAACTGCTGTTTCTAACAAATTATCTAATCTAGTTTTAGCATCACTCCATGTTATATTCAACTTTGGCAGAAAACTATGATGCCAATAAGCTTTTTTTTGAATTAAAGTATTGTTCTTTACAACCAAATAGTGAGCAGCCTCTAGCTTATAAATATTCTGAATAATACTAGATGGTGTAGGTATATAATCAAAGGTTAGAAATTGGTTTACCGCTTCCAGATTGATTTGATTCTTTACTTCCGGATGTTTTAAAACAGCTTTCAACTCTGAGCCGAAGACAAAACTATTATTTGTACAAGTATAATATAGTGGCTTCTTACCCATGCGATCACGGGCTAAAAATAGCTCCTTGTTTTCGAAATCATAAATAGCAAAGGCAAACATACCTGTTATTTTTTCCAACATCTTTACTCCGTATTCTTTATATAAATAAAGAAGAACTTCGGTATCGGTATTCGTGTTAAATGAATATTTATTCTTAAGTTCTGTTTTAAGTATTTGGTAATTATATATTTCACCATTAAAGGTTATTACAAGATCTCTATTTTTTGTAAACATTGGGCAGTTTCCTTCTGGTCGTATATCTAAGATAGCCAAGCGTGCATGTCCAAGAGCAATATCATTATCAATATAGGTATGCTGAGCATTTGGTCCCCGATACCGTATAGCTTGTATCATTGCCATTATAGTATCTTGATTTCCTATTCCAGTAAATCCCGCAATGCCGCACATGTCATTTATTTTAGTTTGCCTCCAAACTTCCAAGAATTTCCATTTCGAAATATGATATATGTGGAAGTTTGATTTATCTGGTCATATGATTTCAACCAAGATTCTATTGTTTGCTTATCAATATATACAGTTTGAGGTGTGACTAACTGATCGAAAGCTACATGCCGAAAAAATAAGAAATCTCGTTTACATATCCAAATGCTATATTCATATAGTGGCATAAAGGATAGATGTAAGAAGGTGATGGCATGTGCATAGAGATAATAAAGAAAGGAAAGTGGTGTCGCTACAAGATATTTAGTTACCCACCAAGGCAATTTAGAGACTAGTTTCCTAATAGGATCCACGATATATCGAATTATAGTGTTTCCTTCTCTTGCATAAACCCAGCAATGGAAATTTCCACCTGATTTTGTATTTCGAATTACGGACTCGAACCCCTTTTTAGGTTCTTTCAAATGATGGAGAACACCTATAGAATATACTAAATCAAACTGAACCGCTGAATCAAAAGAAGTTAAATCCGATTGTTCGATTTTAAAATTAGCGAATCCTGTTTCACGCATATTCGTATTCGCTGATAATACGGAATCTCCCAAATCCACGCCAATTATCGACTTTGGATTCCAACGTATTGCATGCATTAATAGGCTTGCATTACCGCAGCCTAATTCTAATATATCCTTGTTTTCAAAATCAATTTGATCTAAGGGTTGAAACCAATCTTCGAATTGATCAAACGTATAAATAGAACCGTTCGGTAAATTATTCCATGAATTTGCAAAGGCTTCTGCTGTTTTTATGTCTTTTTCAGCCATACTTTATGATGTAAATTATTTTAATGGAATTAATGAATTCGGGTCTTCACGATATTAAAAAGATAATGATTTATCACACAAACCTTATCTTGTTTGGATGCGTATTTTACAAATATTTAAACGAAACATTTATCACCTAATCAAAATTTATTTTTTCTTTTATTATGAATGGAAATTTATTTTGGCTCTCATAGTAAGTTCGCATAAGCATTTCAGCCAGAACACCCATCAATATCATCACTAAGCCAACTACAAAAAACATAGCTGTAAATGTGGGCAAAGGTGTTTGTACAAAATCTTTCTGACCTGATAGTTTAAAGTATAAAGCAAGTAAAAAGGAAATTATCGAAAGTAACATAGAGAAGAATCCGAAACCTCCAAAAAAATGAATCGGACGCTGCATATATCTATCTAAAAATTTAATGACAATTAAATCTAATAACACTTTAAATGTTCTTCCAATTCCGTAGTTACTGGCACCATATTTTCTAGGTTGGTATTGAACGGGGAGCTCTGCAACCTTGCCTCCTTGCCACTTGCAATACACTGGGATAAAACGGTGCATTTGTCCATACAATTTGACATCTTTAATCACATCACTCCTATATACTTTTAAGGTACAACCATAATCATTAAGTTTGACCCCAGAAATTTTGCTTATTAGCTTGTTTGCTAAAAGTGAAGGTAGTTTACGGGTGAGAAACTGACCCTGCCACCGGTCGCGCCGCCAGCCACTGACTACATCGTAGCCTTCATTTAACTTATCAATCATTGCAGGAATATCACTTGGTAGATTTTCCAAATCAGAATCCATAAAAACAATGATATCTCCAGATGCATGTTGAATCCCAGCATTGATAGCTGCTGTTTGCCCTGAATTATATTTAAAGTTGATCAATTTTATATGTCTATCCTTCGTTGTGTACTCTTTGATTATCTGAAATGAATGATCTTTGGAGCCATCATTCACAGCCACGATTTCATAATCAAAAGTTTTCAATGCCTTCTCTATTTCCTGAAACAACTCAGGAATACTCTCAGCTTCATTATAAATAGGTAGAATAATTGATATCATAACTTAGGTGTCTAATTTCGTTTAAAAGAATTGAGATATGAGGTAAAAAGCGAAATGGAATAAGAAAAAACCATAGCCATCAATGGCATTACTGGTAGTAAATATCTATTATCTGAGGACTTAAATACAAGGCTATGAATAATATAAAAGTAAGCGATTATTGATAGCAGTAATACAAAAAAACTTCGACAATACTTTACTCTAACATAAAAGAATGGTGTCAGAATACAAACAATTTCTATCAACCAAAAAATAAGATCTAAAAAAAATCTAAAAAATTTAAGGCTAGAATTCATAATACTATACTCCCCAAACATTCTATGAGTAGAACTCTTAACTGATATTCGAATTAGATTTTTAATAGGGTTTATTATGTAATATACTAAAGGATAGTCTATTTTAATAGCTTGGGCATAACTATTTAATTTCCTTTTCAAATCTATATTTAGCTTTAACTTTGATGCTGTATTAGAAATCGTGTCAAACTGAATTAGCTCCAATTTTAATTGTCTCAAAGAGTCCATGTTAAAAATAGATGTTTGAGTTACATAGGGCAATGCTAACTCTGGATCATTGGATGTAAACCAATTTGTCTTCTCCCAATCCTCTCCTATAGTTTTTAAAAAATTGATTTTTTCCATAGAATGATGATTTGAATCTAGATATGAAGGGTGAAAGAGGGAAGGTGTAGTTAAATAGAATTTTCCATTATACTTTTTCATACCGACCAGCCAAATACTTTCAAAAATTATAATTGGAATTAGAAAAATGAATATATGAATCAAAAGTTTCTTAGTCTGTAATGAATAATTCTGATAAATATGATATATGATAAAAAAAAGAACTAATGGAAAGAAAACAGGTCTCATAAAAATTCCCCAAGCTAAGAACCCTCCCGATAGAAATATTTTCACATTTGAATTTGAATGCGCTAAAAAATAAATACTTATTATCAAGCAGGATGTGCTGAAACTTTCAGTCAAAGCAACAATATCATAAAAAGATATACTTATCAGCAGGAAGTATACAATAAAAACGAAATAAAAAACAGCTGAATTTTTTAGCCAATTGCTTGCCATTAGACTTAGGTAATAAACTGAAATGGCAGAAAGTATTGTTTGAATAGTTATTAATACATTCAATGCTGTGGATGGCTCGAAAAAATACCTAAGAAATAAATACGGTAAACCATAACCATACATCCTAAATTTAAAAAGAAATGAAAAATCTTGCTGAAGTATTAAATGTTCTATCGGTTCAAAATAAGTATAGGTATCAGGCGCTAATGTTCCCCAGAAATTAGTGAACAAATGAACATCTAAAGTCACATTTGAGAAGAATTTTATAAAAAAAATGAAATATAAAAACTTAAACAAAAGTGCAGTTCCAATCCAAAATGTCCAATGGGATGGTTGAGGCATCAACAGTTGATAATTAAATATTCGCTTCATACCAGATTTTGAATTTCCTAAGTCCATCTTCAATCGTTGTCTCTGGGTTAAAACCTAATAATTGTCTAGCCTTTTTTATATCAGCAAACGTTTTATCTACATCTCCTTCTTGCGTATTATAATATTTCTTTTGAATTGTAGTCCCTATGATTAATTCCAAATTCCAAACTAAATCACTTAAACTTAAGGGGCTATTATTTCCAAGATTTACAATCTCATAAATTGACTTTTTTGACTTTAGATAAATTATAGACTGAAATATTCCTTCTACGATATCATCAACATAAGTATAATCTCTACTAGTAGATCCATCTCCATAAATATCAATTGGCAGAGACTTATAGATATTGTTAAAAAATTTATGAATGGCTAGGTCTGGCCTCTGGCGTGGCCCATATACTGTAAAAAATCGAAGATTCATCACTTTAAAGTGATGAAGATGATGGTAAGTATAAGTTAGTAGCTCTCCTGCTTTTTTGCTAGCCGCATAGGGCGAAATTGGAAAATCAACATTATCTGTCTCGGAGAATGGGATTTTTTTATTATTTCCATACACAGAAGAAGATGAAGCAAAAATCAAACTCTTGACACTATGGTTTTGCATAGTTCTTAGTAGACCTAGAGTCCCCATCACATTCACATTGTAATATGATTCAGGATCTAAAATAGATGGCCTCACACCTGCTTTGGCTGCCAGGTGAATCACAAGCTCAATTTTATGGGATGAAAATATCGTTTGTAAGAAATCGGAATCACAAATATCTCCTTCATATAATTTAAAAATGGGGCTTATAGAAAGCGCTGCTAAATTTTTCTCCTTCTGAGAACGTGAATAAAAGGAATCAAAATTGTCGATACCAATGATTTCATTTCCTTCACTTATAAGTCTCTCTGCCAGATGAGAGCCTATGAAACCAGCGATACCTGTTATTAAAATTCGCATTTAATCTTCTGACAATTTATATATTCCATTCGTATCAATTACTATTCCCTGTTTCATATCTTCCACTTTGGCACTAACAATATTTCTTTTACCCTCCCATGGGGCTTGTGTACTATCATGGCGCCATTGACTCGATTTGAAGTTCATAAAATGTAGGTAAATAAAATTCCGATTACCATCTCTATTGTTTGTTATGTGTCCATCTTTATAATACCAAACATCTGGTTGGGCGCTATTGACACTGCCATCAATCCATGGGGTGCTTATAAATGGAGTTGTGTATTGCTCCAACAAATAGAGCCTGGCCATTTTTATTTTTTTGAGCCAGCGAGTAATAAAATTATCTATCTTCCAAT
The DNA here is from genome assembly GCA_016787225.1 of Chitinophagales bacterium. Taxonomy (NCBI): domain Bacteria; kingdom Pseudomonadati; phylum Bacteroidota; class Chitinophagia; order Chitinophagales; species Chitinophagales bacterium. Next base: position 59,582 of record JAEUUY010000022.1, on the reverse strand, counting down.
GCATTTTTTCATTTAACTTGTCAAAAAAAGTCATAGTTAAGGCATTGGTAATACCATGCTCATCGATACCTACAAAATCTGGATGCGCTAAATTCTCACGCCAATTATAAATGCTTTTATATGCATTTCTATTCTTAGCTGTATTGCGGAAAATAGCTAGATGACCTGATATTCGTATCTCATGAGTAGAAAAAACATCGTAGTTTTGAAGTAATTCATCAGTATAAAAGGAGCGTATATCTCCCAACAAAATATCCATATCCGTCCACCCATAGAAATCATAGCTTTGAATATCTTCGAAGTGAATGAGAGGATACAAAGGTCTAAGGTCGCATAATTTGTAAGCCGATGAAGGTTTAAAATCAATTTCTGCATTACTGCGCACCATATTTAAATAATCCTCATACTCGAATTTGCGAAATATAGCATTAGGTATATGCGCATAAGGAGTATAGTCACAATCGGTATAAAAGTAAAAATCAATTGTAGAATTTTGACGAAGGGTCTCAAAATACAATGGCGCCCATTCGGGAAATTTTCCGAAGTATGGAATTAGGAGGGCTATAGAATTTTTACAAGTCAAACTGGTATTATCAAATAGGTTAGGGCAATGTTAGATTAGGTTTTTATTAAACCCAATCGTCAACTCCCCAGAATGCGTTAATTCAAAGTTTCGATCTAAAAGTATTTCTTCAATCTTCTCCCTACAATTGAATTCATCATGGATTTCTAGTGCTATAACCTTAGTTTTAGTAAGCCAATCTAAATTACTATTAAGAAAAATTTCTATTTCACCTCCCTCTATATCCATTTTGGCTAAATCTAAAGTTGTAATATTTTCTTCTTCACAAATCTGATTGATGGTAGTTACTTCAATCCCTTCCTCGCCTTTCTCATCACCTTCTATTAAGCGAAATGACCAATCTTCACCATCTCTGAAACTAATATCTGGGTTTAAAAAAGTAGGCTTGCTCCATACTCCTTTTGGAATGCATTTTACATTGGAGAGATTATTCGCCTCCATATTCTTTAGAAGCCTTCTATATGTTTTATTTGATGGTTCTATCGCTATTATTTTTGATGGTGTCAAATGCGCATATAGATAAATAGAGCTTAAACCTATATTCGCTCCTAAGTCAAGTATGAAATCTATTTTAATTTTCTTATTTCTAATTTCGTTTACAACGGGTTCGTACTCTTTATTCAATATTATTTGTTCAAACACTCTAGAATCTGAAGAATCAATCTTCATAAAAAAATGAAATATAGTATTACCTATGGAATAGGGAAATGAATAAAATCCGTATCCTTCTTTATTTAAACGAATTCCTTTGCCTAATAGAATATTGGTGAATTCATAAGTGTTTTTTAAATTTCGTGGAATAGCGTGTATAATTCGCGAGCATAGAGAATAGATAACTATTTGTATTGTCTCTACTAGATTAAATAAATACACTTTTTTAAAATTAAGCATCAAAATGTTAGTACTTTTAATATTCCTTCAATATAACTTGGAAAGAATGGTAGAAAGTGCTTCTGATACCATAACTTACGTTGTATAAAATTTAAAGAATTTATATCCTCTTCACAATATAGTTCATTTGTTTGAAGAATGTCTTTATCGTAACTTAATTTTAGATTTTCGTACAATTCGAAATAAGGTCTTAGAATTATTTTTCGATATTCATTTGAGCTGTAGAAATACTTCATAAAGTCTTTTATAGACACGATTATTCCCTGGGTTCTCTTATATCCACATAGATTATTACTATGAATTCTGTATTTCATAGTCGATTTAGGAAGGAATCTAATTTCTCCTTCCAATAAGGCAATAAAAAATGTTTTAACATCATGCCCAAATTTGTGCATAACCTTACTACTCACCACAGTATTCCGGAGGTTCGTGTTAAGACAATAAGTACACCCAGAGAATAAAAAAGAAAATTGAATTGAAACATCTTGTGAAGTTCTTATTCCTAAACTTTTATAAAAGCTTTTAAAATTTATTTCTTTTTTGAAAATGCTGAAATCTGAAATTAGCAATAAGGGTAAATTTTTAGTCTTGCAAGCTTCGTAACATTCAAGATAATCCGCTAATTTTGTATAGTGCCATACATCATCTTGATCACAAAAAAAATAGAGTTCACCAGCTGCTACCTCTAGAAGTCTAAGAAATGAAGAACCAAATCCTAAGTTCTGATGTGAATTCCAATCTACTAATTCAAATTTACTAGGATATAGTGTTTTATACTTCTCAATAATCTCCTTGCTAGAGTCATGACTTCCATCATCTCTAACCCAAACAATAAAGTCTTGAAAAGATTGGGATACTATAGAATCTAATTGTTCGCAAAGAAATTGCTCTCCATTATATACAGAAAGTAATATTGCAATCAAAGTTAGTTTTTCTGTGTATTAAAAATTAATGTGTGAAAAAGTGCGTTTGGATAATTCCTAAAAATCCAACGACCCACTTTAGTCATTAAACTATTGGCTCTCCATATCAATTTTAAATTTGGTAAAAAATGAAAATCTGACTCTCCATTGCCTACAAAATCTTTAACCTTAATGCCCGCATTTTCAATTAATTCTATCGATGTATAGTAATTGAAAAATCTCAGATGTGTCTTATCCATTAAACCTGTGTCAGTATAGCTAAAGTTTCCTTTCATTATATTCATTCTAGAATTCCAATTCGAAATATTTGGAAGTGCAATAATAATATTTCCTTCTGGGTTTAAAAATTTTATCAGCTCCTCTAAAACAATATCTGGTCTCTTCAAGTGTTCTAAAACGTGCATAAGAATTATAGTGTCAAATTTGCACCCACTTAGGGTCTTATAAAATTGAATTTTCTCAATATCTCCTATATAAAATGAGTCAAGATATGGTTTCGCTCTTTCCACTGCTGGTCCATATATATCTACACCATATACCTTACATTGTTTAGATTTCAACCAAAATGAAAAATACCCAGTATGACAGCCTATTTCTAATACAGAACTACCTTCTTTAACAAATCCTAAAACAATTTTATGTTCCGAATTCAACTTGTTAAAATCTTTCTCTAATGGTCTGTTATATACTATTCCGTTTTCCATTTTTGAAATTATACATTGTAATCGCTGGGCTAGTTGAAAATTATAATAGAGAAGTAAAAGATATTATCAATTAATCCAATTAACTTTTTTTCCAATAAACAGCAATGTTATCTATTGTAATTATTTCAGCGGTAATATTATGTTGTTGTATATAATCATTTACCGCCTTTTTACATCCAACAACTGCATTCCAATCATCTATTATACAATAACCACCAACAGATAATTTTGGATATAAATTTACTAATCCGTCCATTGTAGACTCATACATGTCACCATCCAATCGTAAAACTGCGAGTTTTTCTATTGGCGCTATTGGTAAGGTTTCACTAAACCACCCTTTTAAAAATTTAACATTATCCCCTAATAAATCATACTTCCTAAAGTTATCCATTACATTTTCTAACGATACTTTTAACTCATTAAAGACATAATGCTTATCTCCTTTGTCTGCTTCATATTTTTCCTCATTAGGTTTTGGTAGACCCTCGAATGAATCAGCTACCCATACTTTTCTATCAGTTATTTCAAAAGCTTTTAAAATTGCAGCCATGAAAATTACAGTTCCACCTCTCCAAACCCCTGTTTCAATAAAATCTCCAGGAATATTATTTTGAATAACATCTATCATGCAATTCTGTACATTTGACATGCGTTTATATCCAATCATACTATCAGCATATAGAGGCCAATCCTCTCCGTTCATCCTTTTTTCATAACTATATTCTACCTTATTACATACATATGCATTTTGTTTATGGTAAAATCTAGTATTCTTTAAAAACCAGTTAATAACCTTAGCAATTCTACCTTCGATAGGTAAATACTCGGAATATTTTACACGATCTAAATCAATTAATACTTTTTTTAGTAGCTCTAAATAGCTTAGTTGTAATTTATTCATTTTATTTATTTATGTGAAAATATTTTGAATTTAAAAATACGTTACCATAATCCATTCCTAAGAAAGGAGTTAGTCTTGATTTATTGTTTATTACTTCAAATGTGCATGCCCCGAATATTATATCAAATGCTCCTTCCGTTGAAGACAATAAAGACACATCGATTGAATAAACTCCAGGCGTTAAAAACTCTTTTGGCAGTTTTACTGAATAAATAACATTTCTAGCTTTCGTATCAATAGATATAAAGTCAAGGCAAACTCTTGTGTTCAAGTTATTCTGAATTCCATAGACCAATAATAAATCATTTTTCCAAAAATCAATCTGAATGTCAAACTTAATTTGAATTTCCTCATCGTGATTGAATGAATTACATATAGTATCGTTAGTGCTGATGAAATGGATTTTTCTTAAAAAATTCAATTTATTGATTACCTTTGACTCATAAATAGAATTGATAATTTGCTGTTCTGTATATTTATCTAAAACTTTTTTTGTTTTATCTATTTCTTGTGTTTTTCCATTTACCATCAAGATAGAATGCTTACATAATTGAGATACTGCCCCCATATTGTGACTCACAAACAGCACTGTCCTCCCTTCACCCTTGGCTACATCATTCATTTTGCCTAGGCATTTTTTTTGAAACTCGGCATCACCTACGGCTAGCACTTCATCTACTATGAGTATTTCGCTCTCAAGGTGGGCTGCTACTGCGAAGGCGAGTCGAACATACATGCCCGAGCTATAGCGCTTTACAGGGGTATCGATATATGCTTCGCAGCCACTGAAGTCCACGATTTCGTCAAACTTGCGCGTGATTTCATGACGAGTCATACCGAGGATAGCTCCGTTTTGATAGATGTTTTCACGCCCTGTCATCTCTGGGTGAAAGCCTGTGCCTACTTCGAGAAGTGAAGCGATACGCCCTTTCATCTTGACCGAGCCAGTCGTAGGTAGCGTCGTTCTGCTTAATATTTTGAGCAGCGTAGATTTACCAGCCCCATTTCTACCTATAATACCTACGGCATCACCTTGTTCTATCTCGAAGTTAATGTCTTTGAGTGCCCATACATAGTCGCTAGTCGCTTTCTGCGAGCGGTCATTGGCTACGCCTATTTGGGAATAAGGGTCTTCCTTGCCTCTCAGTTGCGCCCAGAATCGATTCAGGTCATGGCTAATCGTACCTGTACCTATCTGACCGAGGCGATATTGTTTAGAAAGGTTTTCTACACGAATTGCAAGAGCCATATTATACAGTATCTATAAATGTTTTTTCTATTTTATTAAAGATCATCAATCCAAGTATGAGAACAAACAATGATGAAATAAGTGAATATCCTAGCATTGCAAAATCTACATTTCCACCTAACAGACTATTTCTAAAAATTTCTATGACTGGTGATAATGGATTAAAGGCTATCCACGTGTAGAACTGCTTATCTCTAATCGTCTCCAACGAATAAATGACTGGCGTAGCGTACATGAGTAGCTGCACCCCGAAGGTGATAAGGAAAATTAAATCTTTATACTTAGCTGTCATTGACGTGACGATCATGCCTAGACCCATGCCGAGGTTGAATAATATTAAAATCAAAAAAGGCAATAATAAAACAGTCCAAGAAATAGAGAATTCAAACTGCCCTGTGACCCCCATATAAATATAAATAGCAAAAAACAATCCGAGCTGAATGAAAAGTTTTAGTAGATTGGATATCGCCTTGGATGCTGGAGCTATGATTCTGGGGAAATATACTTTGCCGAATAGCTGTGCATTCTCGCGGAAGGTGGCTGCTGTGTTATTCAATACATCTGCGAAATAATTCCATAGCACCACACCAGAGAGATAAAATAAAATCTGCGGTTTGCCAGCGGGAGAGAGCTTAGCTATTTGCCCAAAGACTATCATATAGACTATGGTAGTAAGCAAGGGCTGAATAAAAAACCACAATGGACCCAGTATAGTTTGCTTATAGAATTGTACAATCTCTCGCTTAACAAACATGCGCAGGAGATCGCGAAATTTCCATATCTCTTTGAAATCTATCTGAAATAAAGAAGAGCGAGGCTCTATGATGAGATCCCAATAGTCATCGCTGTAAATATCTTTTTTCTCTATCTTTTCACTTCCCATACAAATCCTAAATCTTCAAGAATTAGCTTTATTGCCACATTAGTTTTCTTTAATTTCCCAGTGCCCGCCTTTATCAGGACCTATTCTTTTGAGTATTCCTTTTTCTTTCAGCTTTTCAAGTTCTCTATGGAGAGTCATTCTTGTTATGTTTAACTGATTGGACATGGCGGTAGTGGTCAATTTGGGGTTCTTTCTTATAAGGTCAATAATGGCTTGAATTCTATTTTCTGTAACATTTTCTGTAACATTTTCTGTAACATTTTCTGTAACATTTGAATAAATAGTGACTAGAAAACCGCTTGATTGATTTTTAAAGCTGGGCTTCGGAAGACCCGCCTCCATAAAATAATTGATAATTCTTTGAATTCCTGACCCATATTTTTCGATTAGGCCCATAGTGCGGAATATATCTGCTATCGTTTTATTTCTCGGGGTAGATTTGTAACTATTCGTCAATAAATCGTCCTCTGTTATAGCATCTGGAAGCTTACCCGGATTGAAAAACTCGATCTTATCATCATAAATTTTTATAATCGAATCAGCGGTATCTCTATAGTCTCTATGCACAATCATATTCATCACTATTTCTCGAATAGCCTCCAAAGGATATTGCCACTGCTGGGTATTCTGTGCTTGACCAGTTATAATGATGGCTTTATTCATATGTTTTTTGACAAAGTCAATCACCTGATTCACCTGACTGATAATGTCAGACTGAGAGCGGAGGCTATCTTTTATGAGAATATCCGTTTGAAAGCGCCCCATTTCTATAGTAGTCATTCTTGTATCTCTTTCTGTGAAAAGTAGAAAAGCTGCATTTGTGATCTTTTCATCTCGAATCAGATCTTGTTTATAAAGAAATGACAATGGATCATCATTAATATTTTGACCATTTGTTTTTAAGTTATCAATCACTGATTGAACTTTTGCTAAGGCTAAATCATCTATTTTGAAATGATTATTCGTATAATAATCCCAACTAGAATTGAAGGCACTTAAATGCATATTGGCGACCTCAGCCACCGATAATAAATGATTCGAATTAGCTACCCGTTTTAAATATCTTCCTTTAAATGAAACTGGCTTGATGGGATATTCTTTCATCCCTAATACAACTAAAACTTTATTCTCCAGTTCAAGAATATCCACATCTGGAATAATGGCTGGAGCTGTTTTGGTCTTGATTTCATTGATCCATTCCGCCACGGTTTCTTTTGCGATATGCAATCCCATTATTTCACCATTATCAGTGATCCCCAGATAAACGGAACCTCCTTGAGCATTGGCAAAGGCAACTAAAGTTTCTATAGTCTCATTACCAAAACTTAACTTAAATTCTACTGTCTGACTCTCCCTTAATTCTTTTATAGATTCAAGACTCATCATACTATTAGTGTTAAATCTAATATTATCTTTTCACTTCCCATACAAATCCTAAATCTTCAATAATCAGTTTCATGGTATTTTTTTTAATTTCCATGACGGTAGCTTGCTTGCCCTGAAATGCAGAATAGGTCAAAAAAGTGTTGTCCCCAATTTTTAAATTATCCCATTCGCTCTCATCGAAAATTTTATGACTCAAGTATTCTTGAATGTCATCTAATTCCTTCTTTTTTATGATGGCTACTTTACCTGTTGTGGTGCTATGCACATAATTTAATACGCCATCCGTTCTCAAAATTTCAGGGTTTTTATTTCCTTCTGCTACCACAAATATGTAGGATTTAAGCAGAGGTTCTTCTACCTTTTTTAGACGATCGCTATATTTCTTTTTGACTATGCAGATAGGAAGATACACCTCAAATCCTTTTTGGATGAGTCTCTCTTTGACTTTTTTTTCCGTACGAGGTTTGAGATAAAGTGCATTCCAGTTTTCTGTCGTCATTCTAAAATATCATAATTTGCAAAGCTCCGCCACATGAGTCCCAGAGGAAATCATAAGTAAGTGCTACATTAGGCAAATATAATAATAAATTGAGTTGTAGGCATTATATAAATGTAAATAGGCTAACTATGATTTCAAGCTCCTATTTGATTTATAGCAGAATCAAACTACTTGCGAATTTTGAAAACAAGTTTTTCAAGTTTTCCTTCGCCTAGATTAGCCATATGGCATATAGTGGTATCTATAATGCAAAAGTAACCTTTGGCTAGAGTTAGCTGTGATATGTCGCTTTCATTGTATAACGCATAGTCATTTTCAGTGTCGTATTCTTTATCTAGTTTTTGACATTCTGAGATTTCTTTAAAGGCTATAATTTCATCGTCGGTTAATGGTATATGTATGTCAATCCACTCCCGATGAACCTCCAAGGTGCCATCAAAATTTGACTTTTTATCTCCTATGATTTTGACTACATAGAAGTTCTCTGAAAATTCATTCTTGCCTTCTTTCAAGAGGTGAAATTCATTTGTAGATATATAGTCTATCGCTTCACCTATGTGAGGATAAGTTGAATGATAGTTGGCAATATTTTTTAGGTGATTTATAATCATTTTATTGCAGTTGCTTCAAAACTGTTCGAAATGCATGAAATTTTTCACCAAACTTTTCGCGACCTTTGGAGCGCATAAGTGGAGCGAAATTATTGATATAATCAAAGTATCGGCTCATATCTGTTGTAAGGTACTGTATATTATAAGAAGCTCCATCGGTTTCATCTTCTGCCAGCACTTTAAAAAAACGGTAAGAGTCAAAACAACCTGTTGATACTACTTCGGCTATATGTTCTGACTGCAACCAATCTAGGTAGGCTAGTTCTATATCTCTATCGGGCTTAACGGTAACACTATATACTATGGACATATGTCAGATGAAAGTGAAAAGTGAAAAGTCTCTGCTCTTTATATGTAAATTAAGGTACCAACTCAACCTTATCTACAATATATTGACCTTTTTCTTTGTTCTTGTCGGTATAGCTATCCCCTCTCCAAGGGAGTGATGAATTAAATTGAACATAATGAACCTTGATTTTTTTACCAATGGCTGCATTGAGCTCCTCAGTGACTTTGCTATCTGTAGAAGAAAAATAAAAGAAATTATTGGACAATTGATTCATGGTAGGTACGACTCCAGGCATAAGCAATTCTCCTTCATTTGTTTTGAAAATTGTGCCCTTCGTAGAAAACTTATTGAGTACACCTTCTCTGTAGCCATCGCTATATACGAAGAAATAATTCCAATAGAAAAATCCTCCACCGATAATTAAGACTAATAAAAAACCAAAACCTAAATATTTCATAATTGAAAATTTATATATGGTTACAAAATTAGCATACAATCACCATAGACAAAGAATTTATAATCCTTTTCCATACATTCTTCATAAGCTTTCATAATGAGGTCATAACCTGCATAGGAACTCACCATGATTTGCAAACTAGATTTTGGTACATGCAAATTTGTTAGCAGACAATTCGCAACATTAAAATCGAAGGGTGGATAAATAAACAAATTGGTCCAACCATCATAAGGCTTGACCTCACCAGTACTTGTAACTGAGCTTTCGAGACCGCGCATAATGGAGGTTCCTACAGCACATACTTTTCTACCATTCGCCTTCGTTTTATTGATTTTATTGGCTAACTTTTCAGGGATATTGACATACTCTGCATCTACTCTATGTTTCGATAAATCTTCGACATCAATCGTTCGAAATGAACCCAATCCTGTGTGTACCGTCATTTCTCCAAATTCTGCACCTTTTATCTCCAATCTTTTCATGATTTCTTTAGTAAAATGCAGACTAGACGAAGGCGCAGCCACTGCACCAATTTCCTTAGCAAATATAGACTGATAACGCTCTTTGTCCGAAGGGTCTAAACCTCTTTTTTGTTGTATCCATTTAGGTAAAGGCGTTTCTCCAAAACTAAAAAGATAATCTGTAAATCCAGATGGATCTCCGTCGTACAAAAATCGTATCGTGCGTCCTCGCGAAGTAGTATTGTCTATAACCTCTGCTACGAGTATTTCGTCATCTCCGAAATATAGTTTGTTGCCTACACGTATCTTTCTAGCGGGATCTACCAATACATCCCATACCAACTGCTCAGAATTGAGCTCTCTCAATAAAAATACTTCGATTTTTGCTCCTGTCTTTTCTTTGGTAGCCCACATTCTGGCGGGAATAACCTTTGTATTGTTGATTAAAATTAAATCTTCATCCGTAAAGTAATTGAGTATATCTCTAAATTTTTTATGCTCTATTTTGCCTGTATCCCTGTGAACGACAACCATTTTACAATTACCTCTTTCCTTAGGTGGATATAATGCTACATGATCTTCTGTCAATGGATAGTCAAACTTACTTAACTTATATACTTCAGACATAATGAATTGATTTTCTTTTAACTGTTGATAGCTTTTAAATATTGAGCGGGCAAATATACATGCTGGCTATGTGCTTTGTCAAGTAGTCTAGGGATATTAAATCAATAAACCCGAATTCCACACTAGAAGATACGGAATTGATTAAGAATTTGTATTTCAATCATTTGCAATCCCGTACGTACGGGATTGAAATAAATTCTAAATCGGGATAACCCCAACTAAATCATATAGTTCGCCACGTTTTGGCTTCTAATCATTAATTTGGGATTAATAGCTTAAATTTGAATTAATTAACTAAAAAGAAGGTATAGCCTTTAAGCTTCAAATTTTATTCGTCGATACCATACCAAATTTAATAATCAAGTCGTTCTCTTGGGTTCAGGTAATAAGGACTTAGTAATAATGAAATTCCTTTTGAACCAGGCGTTGTAGCTTTTTGGTTTCTTCATAGACGAGTTTGACCAAAGTATAATTGCCATTATCATCCATATCATCGTAATCATATACTATCGTATATATGCCAGTCTTATCATTGGTATAGATCGTTTTTACTAAATTCCAATTGCCATCGAATTCATTCTTATACGATTCTTTGAGTAACACGACCCCTTTTTTAGTCTCTTGAATATACTCTCCCTTACTCTCTCTGTGGTTATAAGTAAGTTTTCGATAACCAGAGGTCATTGTCGTAATACCTTTACCTTTAAAACTACACTTCGAGTTTCCTTCTGTCCAAGTATATTTTACTTCTTCGATTACTTCATTTGTATAATATCGATACTTAATGGTAGACCGTATTCTATTTCCACCATGAGTATGGTAGGTAATATACTTTTCAAAAAAACGTCCTTCAGACAGTATTTCTACAATAGAATCGATATTCCCAAACTTGTCAAAATATATGGCCTTCTCAATGAAAGGTTGTCGTTTCTCGTCTATAAATTTACCAAATGAATCAAAATTTGCTTCGTTGTGAATACGGTATATGACAGCCTTTACTCTTCCTTTAAAACCATAGGAATTTAAATCTGTCTGTGCAGCTACTATCTTTGAAAAAAGCACTAACAGGTAAATGAGAGTGGCTCTGTAATTCATATATAAAAAAAGGGAGAATGTTTTGCATCCTCCCCTATCATTCCATTTTATTTAATTTCCAACTTTTGCACTTCTTGTCGACCATCTAAATTGATATGCAGAAAGTATATACCCTTCGAGACTTCATTCAATTTTATTTCCTTTTCTATATCTCCGACCTTTGATTGATATACGACCTTGCCCATCAGGTCATAAACAATAAGATCATCAATACGCACATCTTTAGAACTGATAGTAAATATACCATTCGATGGATTTGGATATATAAGAATCTTGTTAGAGCCGGAAAAACTCGAAACTCCCAATTTTGCAGAATTAAACTCATCAGAATAGGCAATACAACCAGCATTATTAGTCACTTTGACTCTATATAATCCTGTAATAATGGGTTTATAACGCATGCTATCAGCTGATACAATATCTTGTTTATTTAGCTGCCACTGATATCTATCCGAGGCAGATGAGACCAAGACGTCTCTATCTGCGCTAATGGTTGGTTTAAATGGTAAAGGATTGGCTACTGTGGTTATTGGGCCATAATATCTCGGACATGCATTGCCTGTTTCTGTCACAGTCAGCGTATATGAATTCGTCACTTTAGAATAGAAGTTGCTCGCATTCGAGCCATTACTCCAATTATACTTATAATTAGGCGCACCATTGAGAATTCTAATTTCTGCAGAGTCACCTTCGCAGAATGCAATATAAGGGTTAGGAGTAACTATGACGATGGGGCCTTGAGAAACAGAATCCACCGACATTGTCAGGGTAGGATATGGCGGGCTTGGACAAGGTTCACTAGATTTAACATTCAACTCCACGACATCAAACTGACTATTAATAGGCACGGTAATGAATTTTTTATTTGTATTCATCTGTTGACCATTGAGCGTCCAGTTTACTTTTGGATTTAATCCTCCACCTGTAAATGTAGTAGTAAAGGTTACATATTCATCAGAACATATTTTATTCGCGCTTTTCGTCAAATTAATGGTTGTAGGAGTAGGCTTGAATACTTTTATCTTTTTAGTATTTGAAACTACTGTTTTTGGATTGGCGCACCCAGAACTCGAAGTCATTTCACAATAAATCTCGTCATCCATGACAAATGTATTAGAAAAGAAAATATCTGAATTGGCTCCAAAAATCGGATTGCCGTTGAGATACCACTGATAAGTAGGTGAAGCTCCACCATTGACAATAGACGTATTGATGACCAATACAGCTCCCACACATGTAGTATCACTAATAGTACTTAATGTAACTTTAGGTACAAGGTTCGTAATTGTAGTAATTGAGTATTCATTAGAGCTTGCATTAGGAGTAGTTGCACATGGGGAATTCGAAGTTATTTTGCAGACAATTTTATCGTTATTCTGCACATTGGTAATGGTCACAGTATCTTTTGTTGCACCAGAAATCGTTATTCCATTTCGCGTCCATTCGTACACTGGCGCTGTTCCACCGTTGGTAGGAGTAGCTGTAAACAATGCCGATGCTCCAGAGCATAAGTTCATAGCACTAGTAGAGATTGAAACCGATGGGGTTGCATTTTTCTCCACAGTAATAGTAAACGATCTATTTGTTCCGAGGCAGGTTTTATAGGCTGGACTTATGGTAACTGTGCCAGTTATTGGTCCACTAGAGGTATTAGTAGCAGTAAAGGAAGGAATATTCCCAGTACCGCTAGCTCCTAAACCTATTGCTGTATTGCTATTAACCCAGGTAAAGGTAGTACCAGGCACCGTGGAGTTCAGGTTAAAAGCTGGAACAGTATTCCCCTCGCATGGTGCTATATTTGAAATTGCATTTACATTAGGTTTTGGAAAAACTACAATTCGGATGCTGGTATCTTTTGTGCATCGAGCTGCTGAATTGAACACACTGGCGGTGACATTAGCTACAAGACTATCTGTAGTCGTATTGCTAGCAGTAAATGCTATAGTGGCTCCAGAGCCACTAGCAGGAAGTCCTATGGCTGTGTTGTCATTCGTCCACGAAAACGTATTGCCCCCGCCGGTACTACCAATGGTAATATTAGGAGAAGCTCCTTCACAATATGATCGCTGATGACCCGAAATAGAGATGGTAGGCTTTCTTCGCACTAGAATATTATAAGTAACTGGTGATCCCGAACAACCCCCACCAAAAGATCGAATTGTAATAGTAGCTGTTATCTGCGGACCTGCAATTGCATCTGGTGATTTAAATTTAGGTATCTGTCCTGTACCACTTGCAGGTAAACCAATTGCAGGATTGCTATTCGTCCAAGTATAGGTAGTACCTGCTATGGTGCTCTGCCAATTGGTAGCTTTCGAGCTATCCCCAGCACAAATGGTGTCATTAATATGTCCAGTGATTACGGGAGAAGGCGTCACTGTTATTTTTAAATAATTTGAAGTGTCATTGGCTGGAGTGGCGCAGGCATTGGTAACCTGCACTCGACAAGAAAAAGAATCCCCTGCAGTAAGGCCAATAACCTGACAGGTTGCAGAGTTTGTGGTAGGTGCAGGAAACGGTGCTCCAGGTCCTTGTATCTGAGTCATATTTCTATACCAACGATATTGAGGCATAGTGGATCCAGCAGCAGGAGTGGCCGTGAAAATAACGGTATCACCAGCACATGCCGTAGTCTTATTTCCAATAATTGTTACACTATTATTAAAGGCTGGATTCACTCTAGCACCTATTTTCGCAGAGTTAGCCGGATTATTCGTAATACCTGCTATACTTGATGTCATTCGTACCCATACGCTATCATTATTTACTAAGGAAGACGTGGTATAGGATACACCCCCAGTGCCTACGGGTGTGCTATTAACAAACCACTGATAGACGGGAGTAGTGCCAGGGTTGGTGGGCGTAGCTATAAAGGTTTTAGTGGTACCAGCACAAAATGGATTCGCAGGTGGCGTCATAGTTATTGATACGCCTGCAGTATTATTGAATTCAGGCAATGTTCTTGTAAATGCAGTTGCATTAGAAAAATCACCAGTAGATCCGTTGTCATTATTTACCGCATTCAATCTAGCAGTGTAGGTAACCAACCCTGCCCCTGCAGAAGGAGCAGTCCAATTACAAGAATCAAAATAAAAAATAGTACGAATGGCAGAGATACTTAAGATACTATCTTTTTTCGAACTATGACCCCAATATCTTCCACTTGAGGCTGTTGTAGAACCAGATGAGGTTCCACTAAATGTACCCTTACCTGCATTGTCAACAGCAAATCCAAATTTTGGTAAATTCGGCATTGCCATGAAATTAGTAACTCTACCAAAAATAGCTATTCTATAGGACTGACCAGGCATATATTGACTAACGGGTAGGTTGGTAGCTCTATCATAGACTAAAATACTATCTATACTGGTTGTAGTACCAAAACCTGTAGAACTATGGCACCCTCCACCAGCACAAGCCTGCATAGGGGTTCCTGTGCTAACCCTTCCAGATGAGTTACTTTTTAAAAGTACCCAAGCGGCAACGACCACGAAAAATAAATATGTATATCTTAGCTTCATATTTAATAAGGTTAAATTGTTTTTTTGAAACCTCAAATATAAGGAGTTTGTTATAAAAAATTAAGAAAACTTGGTTTTTAATTAAAATCTCACCAAAAGCATTTGAAAATACTAAACTATATTTGCCCTAACATTAAAAAATTAGATATGTCTGAGCCTAAAAAAGAATTTTATTATACTGATAGAAATCAACCACATCCAGCAAGAGCAAAGGCTATGCTTCAGTCTTTTCCCCAGATAAAATCCCTCTTCGGCGCAGAGCCTAAAACTATGATTATCATCCTTCAAATTGTTATTTCTCAAACTATTATGGCTATTTTTTTAGGGATGGCTGGATTAGAATATTGGTGGCTTTCAGCTATAGCTGCCTATTGTTTCGGAGCATTTTTCAATCATGCCAGTTTCGTCATAATTCATGAAACCTCACACAATGCTGTCTTTAATAAAAAGATACTCAACAGATTTGCAGCTTGTATTGTAGATTTAATCAATGTTTTTCCTTCTGCAGAGGGGTTCAGAGTATATCATATTCGCCATCATGCCCATCAAGGCGACTATGAGTTTGACGCGGATTTACCTTATAAACACGAAGCTAAAACCATTGGTAATAACCCTATTTTTAAAATGATTTGGCTCTTGTTTTTTCCTGTAGTTCAGGGGTTAAGACCATTTAGATTAAAAAATATTAAAATGTGGAATCCATGGGTCGTACTGAATGTGATTACAACCTTTGGCTTTGCTTGGCTTTTAGGTTATGTTTTTGGCTGGAATGGTATATTATACTTGTTTCTTAGCTTTGCCTTTTCTATTGGTCTTCATCCTTTAGGTGCTCGTTGGATTCAGGAACATTATACACCTGAAGGAAATCCGCAAGAATCTTTTAACTACGAAGGACCTCTCAATTTAGTGAGTTTAAATGTTGGACTGCATAATGAACACCACGATTTTCCTAGTATTCCATGGAATAAGCTGCCTGAATTGAGAAAAATAGCGCCAGACTATTATTTAAAATTAGACCACCACACTTCATGGGTCAAACTTTTTTTTAACTTTATATTCAATCCTAAATACGATTTATTTTCAAGAATTGTGAGAAATAAAGAAGGTAGATATGGTGTAGATAAAGATTTCATGGAACGCAATGAGTTAGTTCTTTCTAAAGAAGCTGTAGAAGTAGGATAAGAATGATGACAATCATAGTATTTTGTCTGCTTTTTAGTGGGGTTTTATTTTTTTCGTATAAAAAATACAAGCGAATTTTTGCCAATATTAAATTAGGCAGAGAATATAGCAATCCAAATCCTACCTCGGAAAAACTAAAAAACATGACCCTTATAGCGCTAGGGCAGAAAAAAATGTTTTCACGCCCTGTGGCTGCTATATTTCATTTGTTCATTTATGTTGCATTTGTATTTACGCAGTTAGAGCTTATTGAAATTCTCATAGACGGATTTACAGGTTCGCATAGAATACTGGGGCATGCTATGATGAATTGCTGTCCGATGGTTTATTCAGGATTAATCAATTTAATTGAAATTCTATCCTTACTAGCATTGATAGCCACTTTAGTTTTTCTCAGTAGAAGAAATCTTTTAAAACTTCCGCGTCTCAACATGGCAGAGCTAAAAGGATGGCCTATGAAAGATGCCAACATCATTTTGATAGGGGAAATTTTTCTAGTATTTGGTATTTTCTTAATGAATAGTGCGGAATCGGCTTGGCTAAACACGAATGCACAAGAAGGTTATCATTTTATTCTAAGCAGTATGCTTGGAAATTTATTTATAGGATTGAATTCTGAAACATTGCATTATCTGTCACAAACTGGATGGTGGATGCATCTTATTGGCATTTTTGGATTTATACTCTATCTGCCACACTCCAAACACCTTCATATATTGCTCGCATTCCCTAACGCATATTTATCTAATCCTAATGCCAAGGGCAAGATGGATTACATGCCAGAGATATTGCATGAAATAAAGTCGATGATGGGTGAATCTGTCGAGGCTTCTGACCCGAATGTAATTCCTAAATTTGGAGCCAAGGATGTCTTTGATTTATCTCAGAAGAACTTATTAGATGCCTATGCCTGCACTGAGTGTGGTCGATGCACATCTGCTTGTCCTGCCAATCAAACTGGGAAAAAACTTTCGCCTAGAAAGATTATGATGGATACGCGAGATAGACTCGAAGAAGTCGGTAAAATTTTAGATAGTAATAATAACGAATGGAAAGACGATGGCAAATCACTATTACATTCTTATATTTCGGTAGAAGAACTTAGAGGCTGCACTACTTGTAACGCCTGTGTAGAAGAGTGTCCTGTGAATATTTCACCATTGGATATCATCGTTCAGCTGCGCCGAAATCTCATCATGGAAGAATCCAATTCTCCTCAAGAGTGGAATGGTATGTTTGGCAATATCGAGAATAACGGTGCTCCATGGAAATTTGCTCAGAGCGAAAGAGGCA
This sequence comes from Chitinophagales bacterium, assembly GCA_016787225.1. NCBI lineage: Bacteria > Pseudomonadati > Bacteroidota > Chitinophagia > Chitinophagales > Chitinophagales bacterium. Next base: position 42,024 of record JAEUUY010000022.1, on the reverse strand, counting down.
ACTGGTCAAAGTAATTTTAAGTTATAAGAGATGATACAAATAAAAACAATGGCGGAGTATTTAGCCGCAGGCGAAAACCCTGAAATCCTCTTCTGGGTGGGGTGTGCAGGTAGCTTCGATGATAGAGCCAAGCGCATATCGAAAGCATTTTCAGAAATATTAACCAAGTGCGGAGTCAAATTCGCTATTCTCGGTCAGGAAGAAAGCTGCACGGGAGACCCAGCACGCCGCGCGGGCAATGAGTTTCTCTTCCAAATGATGGCTTACCAAAATATACAAATCCTAAATGGTTATGAGGTCAAAAAAATCGTCACCGCTTGCCCGCATTGCTTCAATACGTTAAAGAATGAATATCCCGAGTTAGGGGGGAATTATGAAGTGATTCATCATACTCAATTGCTACAAGAATTAATAGATCAAGGAAAAATCAAAATCTCAGATGCTTCTGAATTTAAAGGTAAGCGCATAACCTATCACGACTCTTGCTATCTGGGTAGAGCCAATGATGTGTATGAAGCTCCAAGAGCTGTATTAGCTGCACTCGATGTAGATTTAGCGGAAATGGGCAGAAGTAAGAAAAATGGTATGTGCTGTGGAGCTGGAGGTGCTCAAATGTTTAAAGAAGAAGAACATGGTGCTGAGCGCATCAATACCAATAGAACGAAGGAAGCCTTAGAAACAGGCGCCGAAGTCATTATAGCTAATTGCCCTTTCTGCACTACCATGCTTGAGGATGGTGTCAAATCATTCGAAAAACAAAATGAAGTCAAGGTTCTCGATATTGTAGAGCTTTTGAACGCCTCCGTTTAGTCTTAAAAATTTATTTTTTTCAACTATTTTGTAGTATATTTGCGTCACCCCATGCGCTTACTACTAGTCATTTGTATTCCATTTTTAGCCGTTTCTGTCTATTCTCAAAATAAAATAGATAAAATAATAGACAGCACCCCTATCTTGAAAATTAATAAGCAAGAGCATACGAATACTAACACAAATCTCAATGTAGAGAAGAAAAGAGACAGCTTCCCTATAACCACGATTCATGAGACCTATTATGAGGGAAGAAAAATACGCGTCGTCACAGAATATACTGCGCCATGAAAAACTATGTACTTTTTCTTTCTTTTATTTTCTTCTTCAATAAGGCGGATGCACAGCCTTGTACCTATAGAGATTCATTCAAACCAACACTAACAAATACCTGTAGTACCTATAATATTGGTCCATATGTGGGTTGGGCACAATTTTGCTCTACTACTGGATATACTGGCTCAGGACGATATACGGTAGTTAAAGTATGTACAGACAGCATTCCCAATTGTATCAATTTAACGGTCTCTCCTGGAACCTATACTGGGAATATGGAAATTACTTTATTCTCTAGCTGCTGGACAAATAGTCCAAGTGGATATATAAATAATTCATATAAATGCATCAATGGGTCTTCAGGCTTCTACTCCACAGAGGGGCTAGGACTAGCAGCTAATACTTGCTATGTAGCTGCCATTTGGACAAAGGATACCGGTACATTTCAAATGTGCAGACAATTGAGTGCACGACCCGCAGACGACACCTGCCTTGGAGCTACTACTGTGCCCTATGTGGCTACCAGCTATAACACTTCATGCTATTCCCATGATGCTACAAAAGAGCCCAATAATGCTTGTGGAGCTACTAGTTTAAAAAAATCTAGATGGTTTAAACATGTTCTGACCTGTGACACCTTTGCTAGATTCTATTATGGGAATATAAACTGTGTAGGCGGAAGTATTGCATCTTCCGGATATAATATATTCTATTATACTGGTAATTGTAGCTCATTGTCATATTATGGCTGCCAATCAGGCACAGGAGGGAATACTTCTTATCCTGTTGTTGGACAAACGTTAGGAACAACCATTTATATTCTTGTGAATGGGAATTTTGGTTCTAATTGTAATTTTACTATTAGAACAGATAGCCCAGTTATCGCTAAAACGATTACCCAAAATTTATCCATCTGTAATGGGAAAAGTATTATTGTTGCGGGCATTCCTAGAACCACAGCAGGAACCTATCGCGATACTATATTTAAACCCTGCGGTGCTGCCACAGTAATAGATTCTATCCGTATTTTCAATCTCACTATTCGTCCCACATCGACTACCACTATTGACACCAGCATATGCCAAGGAAGATCTATTTTCTTCAAGGGGCAGAATAGAACGACAGCAGGTACCTATAGAGATACTCTTGTCAAAACGAATGGCTGTGATAGCATATTGATACTTAATTTATCCATCAAACCTAATAGCTTCAATACCCTGAATACTCAGATTTGTTCCGGGCAATCTATTCTTTTTAATTCCGCATTGCGCACGACCACAGGGACATATTTAGATACTCTTACGAGTGCTAATGGTTGTGATAGTTTTTTAACCTTAAACCTAACCGTTAATCCAACTGCCACAACGAATATTTTTGATACCATATGCCAAGGTGGCTCTCGACTCTTTAATGGAATTTTGAGAACGACCAGTGGTATCTATCGTGACACATTTTTAACTTCTAAAAACTGCGATAGTTTTATTCTTTTAAATCTACATGTAAAGCCATCCTCCTCGAAAACTATAGATACTGCCATTTGTCAAGGAAAATTTGTTTTCTTTAAAGGACAGAATAGAACCACAGCAGGAACCTATCGTGATACCTTAGTCAACGCTAAAGGCTGTGATTCTTTTGTGATACTAAACTTGACGATTAAGAATACGAGTACGACTACCATCAATCTATCCATATGCCAAGGAAATTTCGTGGTATTCAAAGGACAAAATAGGACTACCACAGGAACATATCGTGATACCCTAGTCAATGCTGTCGGTTGTGATAGTATTATCATTTTAAATCTTACAGTGAAGCCGCATAGTTTCACCACACTCAATACCCAGATATGTGCTGGACAATCTATCATTTTTAATTCTATAGTGCGAACTACCACTGGCACGTATTTGGATACCCTCCTAAGTGCAAATGGTTGTGATAGCTTCATAACCTTAAACCTAACTGTAAATCCTACTCCCACAACAAATATTTTTGATACCATTTGTCAAGGAGGCTCTCGACTATTCAATGGTATTTTGAGGACGACCTCAGGCGTTTATCGCGATACGCTCCTCACATCTAAAAATTGCGATAGTTTTATTCTACTCAATCTCCATGTAAAATCTACTTCGGCTAAAACAATAGACACCGCCATCTGTCAAGGGAAATCAATTCTCTTCAAAGGGCAGAATAGAACCACAGCAGGAACCTATCGTGATACATTAGTTAATTCAAAAGGCTGTGATTCTATTGTGATACTAAACTTGACGATTAAAAATACGAGTAGCACCAATATTACATTAAATATTTGTCAAGGAAGTTTTGTAGTCTTCAAAGGGCAAAATAGAACCACAAGCGGAGTATATCGAGATACGCTGACGAATGCTGTCGGATGTGATTCTTTCGTGACTCTTAATCTCACAGTTCACCCCATTAATACAACCAACTTGAATATCTCGATTTGTGCCGGTAATTCTTATTTTTTCAAAGGGCAGAATAGAATGACAACAGGTATATATCGAGATACTATTAAGACTGCCTTTAATTGTGATAGTTTTATCATTTTAAATTTAAGTGTTTTACCTAGTCTCAATAGAACTATTGATAGTGCGATATGTCAAGGAAAATCTGTTTTCTTCAAAGGGCAGAATCGAACCACTGCAGGCACCTATCGCGATACCATTGTAAATCCATCGCCGAGCTGCGACAGTATCATCACACTCAATCTAACGGTAAAAAATACATCTACACGCAATTTGTTTGATACGATATGTCAAGGTCAAAGTGTCCTATTCAAGGGAGTTCCAAGAACTACAACAGGAATTTATAGAGATACACTCATAAATGCAGTAGGTTGCGATAGCTTTATAAATTTAAATTTATTCGTAAAGGCTATTCCTGCAATCAATGCAGGATTAGATACTTCGCGAGTGAATTGTGCCACAGATAGTGTGCGACTGGGTAGCGTAGCCATAGCAGGGCAAACCTATCTATGGACGCCAAATACTGGATTGAGTTCGGGCTCTATAGCCCAGCCTTGGGCTAAGCCTACATCGACCACGAGCTATATCTTAGAAGCAACCCTTACGTCTAGTGGTTGTAAACTGAAAGATACCATTATCGTTACTGTACTTCCGAGTACAGTCAATGCCTCTGTGCGAAAATATCTTCGCACTTGTAGAGGTGCTTCGGGTCAAAGCATTGGCGGTACTCCTACAGCAAGCGGAGGCACTGGTCCTTATACCTATTTATGGACACCGAATACCTATCTCAGCAGCAATACTGTAGCTAATCCTAGCCTAGTCTCCATGCAGCATAGCAGCAATACTTATGTGGTGCAAATAACCGATAATAAAGGCTGCATAGCACGTGACACTTGCTTAGTGATCATTGATTCACTTCCTAGAAACGCAGCAGGCAGAGATACCAATGTTTGTAGGAATGCAAACTTAACTATAGGCAAGCCACCCCAAACCAAGATAAATTACTCTTGGAACCCTGTTACAGGGTTAAGTTCGTCGAATATAGCTAATCCTAATTTCAATTCCACTACTGCTGGTAGTTATCAATATATTCTCAATGTAACAGATAGCAGCAATACTTGTTCCCTGCTCGATACCATAACTATACAAATTCATCCTCAAAAATTTGACACTCTAAGACCTGCAATATGCGCTGGTCAGAGCTTTTTCTTCAATGGAGCACCTCGCACGACTGCAGGCACTTATTTCCAAACTGCTATGACTTCTAAAGGCTGTGATAGCTTCATAGTGCTATATCTCACAGTGAATAATACCTCCTCTAAGACTATAGATAGCCAAATATGTCAGGGTCGTTCTGTGTTTTTCAAAGGTCAGAATAGAACCACAACGGGTACCTATAGAGATACATTTTTAAACTCAAAAAACTGTGATAGTGTCGTAACGCTTAATCTCACAGTAAATCCAACCCCTACGACGAATATTAATCTCACAATATGTCAGGGACAAAGTGTAAACTTTAAAGGAACACCAAGAACTACCAATGGAATTTATCGAGACACCTTACTAACCACTAAGAGTTGTGATAGTTTTATAATTCTCAATCTAACGGTATTGCCTAAAACCTTCAGAACGATAGATACTGCAATTTGTCAGGGGAAAACTTATTTCTTCAAAGGACAGCCGAGAAGCAGCAATATGACACTCATCGATACCCTTGTGAATACAGTGGGATGCGACAGTGTAGTAACTTTAAATCTCAGCACCAAAGATACCAGCACACGAATTATAAGGGACACTATCTGCAAAAATTCTCTACGACTTTTTAATGGAAATTTTCTGAATAATACAGGTATTTATAAAGATACGTTAGTCAATGCAAAAGGCTGCGACAGTTTCCTATATTTGCACCTCCTGGTAAAAGACACTAGTTCAAGACAATTATACGATACGATATGCAGCAATCAATTTAAAACATTCAACGGTATCAATAGAACGACGTCTGGCGTTTATCGCGACACATTGGTCAATTCACTAGGCTGTGATAGTTTAATCTACCTCAACTTGTTTGTCAAATCTACATCAAGTTCAATCAATAATATCGCTATCTGCGCCAATCAATCTTATTTTTTCAGAGGACAGTTTAGAACTACAGCTGGAACCTACAGAGATACCCTGCCAAATGCAAGAGGTTGCGATAGCTTTATTACACTCAATCTTTCGGTAAAGTCACTATCCTCTCGCACGATAGATACGACGCTATGCAGAGGGCAGACATTTTTCTTTAAAGGTCAGCCAAGAAGCCTAGCAGGTACTTATCGTGATACGCTGATTAATGCTGTAGGTTGTGATAGTTTTGCAACCCTAAATCTCGCATTTAAAGACACTAGCAGATATGTATATGCTGATACTATTTGTAAAAATCAACCTGTCCTATTCAATGGAGCATGGAAAGATGTCACAGGAATATATCGCGATACTTTGGTCAATGCAGTAGGTTGTGATAGCTTTGTTTATTTAAACTTATTAGTCTATAATAATAGTACACAAATCTTAAGAGATACGATATGTAGCAACGAATTTTATTTTTTTAATAATCAAAATTTAAATGTATCAGGAATCTATCGTGATACTTTTTCAAACAATCTTGGCTGCGATAGTTTTGTCATACTAAATCTTGTCGTGCATCCTACTACCTCTTCTGCCAGAACAATCAATATCTGTCAAGGTCAATCCTATTTCTTCAAAGGAAAATCTGAAACTACTTCTGGAACGTATTATGACACACTCATAAACAAAAATGGCTGTGATAGTTTTATCACCCTAACCTTAATAGTCAACCCGCTGCCGATAGCCAATGCTGGTCCAGACAAAATACGTGTGAACTGTGATGGCGATAGTGTACAGCTAGGCGTAGCTCCTACACCATCCTATACTTATTTGTGGACACCGTACGTCGCTCTTCAATCTCCTACATTAGCCAATCCTTATTCAAAGGCAACTGTGAAAACCCGATATGCCCTCCTAGTAACGAATAGCATTACAGGCTGTCAAGCGAGCGATACGGTAGAGGTGGATACGCTCAATAGCAAGCTAACTGGTAGCGCTGTAGTTAGAAATCTTCGATGTTATAATGATTTCTCTGGACAGTTGAATATACAAGCTAGCAATGGCTACCAACCTTATGGCTACAAAGTCAATGTGATGAATAATTATATTTCTTCTAATATCATAGGAAATCTATCTGCAACTCCATCGGCTGTTTATACCATTATAGACAATAAAGGCTGTTTATTTTCTGGAGCTTTTGTTATTACGCAACCAGATTCTATTCGCATCACTACGATAGTAAAAGATAATCTTAAATGCTTTAATGATAGTTCTGGGAAGATAGCTATAGAAGTTAGTGGAGGCACACCTCCTTATCAATTTTCATGGAATAGAAGTTCAAGCACGGATTCGATAGCAGATAAACTAGCTAGTGGCGAACACATAGTCACTATTAGAGATGATAGTTTTTGCTCAAAGCAATATCCAGTCATACTCCAAGAACCAGCGAGAATTTTTCTCTCCGATACCATTAAATACCCTAACCCATGCTTCGGTGATTCTCTAGGTAAAATTAAGGCGATAGCTAACGGTGGCACAGAACCTTATAATTACTATTGGAGCAATGGTAAAGCCACACAGGAAATTGACAAATTAAAAGAAGGAGTTTACCGACTGACTATTCAGGATAGAAATCTTTGCAGCGATAGTTTCCGTGTGCATTTAGAAGATCCACGTAAACTCAGAATAGACTCTGTCCCTAAGAAAGATTTGAACTGTAATGATAATGCAGAAATACGTTTTGTGGTATCGCAAGGTAGTCCACCATATCTCTATAGTATCAATGGTGGCGATATTTATAAAAAAGATAGTCTATTCCGCATACATAAGACTGGCTTATTCCCGCTCAGTGTGCTAGATAGAAATCTATGTTTAGTTAAAGATTCTGTGACTATAGGATATCAGAGCCTAATCAAAATAAAACTAGAGCCTCAAGAAAAAACGATAGAACTTGGCGAACAAGTTCAACTTGGGTTCAGGGTTATAGAAGGTGATTCTAATCTTATAGAGCGACTGCGTTGGAGTCCTAGTGCTGGCCTGAATTGTAGTGATTGTGAAGCGCCAATAGCTTCTCCATATAGTAGCGAGAGCTATACATTAGATGTAGAATATGCAGTCGAATGTCAGACCTCTGATAAAATCAAAATCAAAGTGGAATCAAAAGATGAATTATATATCCCATCAGCATTTTATCCATATTCAGACAAATTAGAAAATCGTACATTTAAGATATACTCCAATAATATCCTGCGAGCTAGTCTATCTATATATAATCGATGGGGAGAAAAAGTGTATGAATCAGACGAGCCACATCGTATAGGCTGGAACGGAGAATACAAGGGTGAAATTTTGAATTCGGGCATCTTCTACTACCATCTTGACCTCACTTATATAGATGGGCGAAAAGTCATACGAAAAGGTGATGTTAATTTGATTCGCTAGGATTTTAATACCGTAAGCGTATTAGTAGTAGTCCTATGTCGCATGGCTCATTGCACTTAACAAATACAGCTACGGCATTTACCATAGCAAGGTTTTAAAATGGGTTGGACCATTTTAAAACCGCTATTGGTATAACTCACATTTTAGTGAACACTACCAAAAAAAAGGGCAGAACCAGTCTGCCCTAATTGCCGATAATTTAAAGAATGAAAGGTTGGACAAACTAAAAATCGACAATTTTCTATTGTTTACCTCTAGTTTAGAGTTATGCTTTTAGCTTTGGCATCTCCATATCTATTATTTCTTGGGCCTTCGATATCTCTCCTTTATGTAGTTTTGAAAAAAGATAAGAGAAAGCTATCTTGATGAAATCTTCTAATCTAGGTTCAGAACAATCACTTCTCTTGGCTATATTTTTTGAATTAATCTCAGCGACCGCTTTATTGAAGCAATCCATAATTATCTCCTTGATTTGACTTTTTAAAATTTTATCCTGCCTTTTGATAATTATATCATATTCAAACCTCGCAAAAGCACGATCATCATTTACATAATCCGAAAGTTCATGACACGTATTATCCTCCATAAACAATGGAGAATGTATTTTTAACTCTTGAATCAAATCGGAGGCCAAATGCTCTTCGCCCCTGTGCAATTTCTCAAACAACTTTAAAAAGAATTTCCTTAGAAAATAATTTAACCGAGGGTAGTCATTTTTTTTGTTTCTAATTAAGCCCCGTCTCTCAACTTCATTTAGCACATGACCATAGGAATCAATCAATTCACTAATCAGTTTTTCTATTATTAGTGAATTATAATTATCGAATATTTCTTTTATTTCTTTCTCTTGTTTATTCATATATAATTAGAGAGGCAATAGGTGGAATGTTTTCCTGCATGACTATATTCTCAAGTAAAATTTTTATGTGAAGATAGAACTAACTCTTAACTATTATAACTTAAGTAAACTTTTTAACCTATAGATTTTATTATTTTTTCTACAAAACTGTAACGGAGAATAACACTACTCAATGAATCCTTATAAATTGAGTGAGATCACCATTTAATTACACCTAGAATATCTATAAAACTCAATTCTAGTTAAAATACTACTCAATTATTTCTACTCATATCAGTTCACAAGTCTTGTCTCTAATATTTCGTTCTTCATTTCATTTATAATTTCATAGGCTCTAACTTTATCGCCTTTATGCAGCTTGGTAAATGAATAGGTTAGGATAGTATACAAGTAGTAATCTATACGAGGTAAAGAAAGACCTGCCCGCTCAACTAGTTTCCTACGCTCTATCTCCATAGTTGAATTCCGATAGGTCTGCAGTACGGCTTCGGTTATCTTTTCTTTGAGTATATCATCATACCTATCTAGTACAAATTCTGCATTAGAAAATGCAGAATCGATTAAGAATTCGAGATAATCTCCATTTGCTTTCATAAAGTCCTAGGACTTTCTGAAAGTAGCAGAAGAAAGGCTGTTTTTACTTGATAATAAGAAATACTATTGCTGCCATTTGTGCGACCCACATGCCGACCATCCACTTTATAATGTCGAGTTTTGCATTTGACAAATCTTCTTTGGTAGCATAGGTCTTATACATCTCTGTTCTTAGATTATCTAAATCTTTATTGAGAAGTCTCTCAAATGCTTCTGTTCTTGCATCTACTTTCTCATCAACTACACGCTCGATAGACTCTATGACACGTTTAGCATCCTCTTTATTACTAAAGTAAACACTAAGTATTTCGTAAATCTGTAAACTTTGTGAGGCCGTCATATTATTTGCTTATACAAAAATAATGGTTTATAGGTAAAAGTTAGCTAGAAAAACGTTTCTACTTCTCAGAAGTGCTAATCTTCTTTATACTTTCTCATAAATATCAGTAGTAAAACGAGTCCTACTGAAATACAAGCATCTGCTACATTAAAAATAGCATTGAAAAAGGAGAACGGTTGTCCACCATAAATAGGAAGCCAGCTCGGAAGCTGCCCATCAAACAAAGGAAAGTAGAACATATCTACCACCTTGCCTTGTAGTAAAGGGGCGTATCCCTGTCCAAATGGCACAAACTGCGCTAAATTAGGCATGTGAAAACTACTCGCAGAGAATATAGCTCCATAGAATACACCATCAATGACATTGCCAATGGCTCCAGCTAGGATTAAAACCCCTGCGATTAACAACCCTTTATGCTCCCCTTTCTGAATATTTTTATACAGAAAAAAAGCAATGACTATAGAGAATACAATTCTAAACAGCGACAGAAAATACTTACCTGTAGTGCCACCCCACTCCATTCCGAAGGCTACACCAGGATTTTCAGTAAATACGAGACGAAACCAAGTAGGAATCACCATAACCTCTTCACCCATGTGAAAATGGGTCTTTACATAAATCTTAGAAGCTTGATCCACAGCTATAAGGAAAACGACAAATAGCCAGTAGACCCAAGCATTATTTTTACTTTGATTCATTTTTTCTAGTTACGAGTTTCTAGTTACGAGTTTCTAGTTTTGTGATATCACTTGTAACTAGAAACTAGTAACTAATATATTTATCTTTTCTTCGCGCCTACTTTTGCTTCCATACTCAGGGTAGCATGCGGTACGGCCATCAATCTTTTCTTATCGATTAGATTACCTGTCATTCTACAGATTCCATACGTTTTATTCTCAATGCGCACTAATGCAGCTTCTAGACCTTGAATAAATTTTATTTGTCTATTAGCCATAGCGCTTAGATGTTCTTTGTCATTGGTATGACCTCCATCTTCCATGCCTGAAAATTTGATGTCATCATCGTTCATCTCACTTTCTTTCATCTGATCCTGATAGAAGTTCAATTCTTCTCTAGCTTCTTCTAATTTTTTATTGATTAAGGTTTTAAACTCATTCAATTCTGCATCAGAAAATCTGGTTCTACCAATGATAGGAAGACGCACATCTCCATAGTCATCATCTTCCGCATTTCTTGGAGTCTCGTAGTTATTCTTTATTTCCATAATTTTCTTTCTACGCAATGCCAACTTAGCTGTTTTATCTTCTTTTAAAGTCAGATTTAACTTGGCGCTTGTTGGTTTTTCATTTACTATTTTTTTCTCAAGTTTTTTCTTAGCTTGAGGTTTTTCTTTTGGATTTACCGATGCTTGTTTTTTATCCTTGCTTAATAGCTTCTTATCTATCACTACGCCTCTCACACTAGGAGGCACTCTTAATGCGGTTTTTTTAGTCGATGACTTCTCCGTACCCTTCTTTGCTGTTGCCTTTTTAGCCACTGGTTTTACGACTGTTTTCTTTATAGCAGCTTTTGGTGCAGCTTTCTTAGCTACTACTTTCTTGGCAACTGGTTTTGCAGTTGTAGATTTCTTCGCTACCGCTTTCTTGGCTGCTGGCTTTGCAGCTATTTTATTCGCTGCTACTTTTTTAGCCACTGGTTTTACTGTTGTTTTCTTTGGAACAGCTTTCTTCGCTGCTACTTTTTTAGTCGCTGGTTTTACTGTTGTTTTCTTTGGGGCAGCTTTCTTAGCTACTACTTTCTTGGCTGTTGGCTTTGATGCTGCTTTTTTGATAACTGCTGCCTTCTTAGGTGTTGGTTTAGCCTTTCCCATTTTTGCAATAGCTTTTTTATTCACATCCTTTGCTTTAACTTCTTTGAGCTTGTTATTTTTCGGTGCTGCTTTTTTCGGTAAAGCTTTAGCGACTAATTTCTTAGCTGCAGGTTTGGAAGCTGCTTTCTTAGCAGCGGGCTTCACATTAGTTTTCTTTGTTGTAGCTTTTTTAGCTACTGGCTTTGCTGATTTTTTTACCTTTTTTGCCATGTTTATTACAATTTAGAAATTTCAATTTTTGTATTTAATTCGTTCAACTCTACCTCTAATGGAAGCTCCATAGAGGCCGAAGGCGCTATTTCATTGGCTAAAACCTCGGTAGAAATAAAGGTGCCGAATTTCTTTATGACCCTATCCATATTCGATTCTGGAGCGTAACTAATCTTTATACGATCTGTAACATTAAAATTTTGATCCTTACGATAGTTTTGAACTTTATTAATCAACTCTCGAGCGACTCCTTCATCCAATAAATCTTCTGTTAGACTTATATCTAGTGCTAGTGTGATTCCATTTTCAGATACTACTAAAAAACCTGGCATATCTGAAGTGCTGATCTCGATTTCTTCTTTGACTATTTCGTAGTTCGCTCCTCCTTCTTCCAATACTATTTTTCCTTCCTTCTCTAGGATATTGATTTTAGTCTGATCAAACTCTGTTATTTTCTTGGCTATAGCTGCCATATCTTTACCAAGTTTCTTACCTAGTAGCTTGAAATTAGCTCTTGCGCTTTTTACGAACAATCCTGAATTTTCATCCACATATTCGAAGTCTTTAATATTGACTTCTGCCTTTACGATATCTTCGATAGATTGATATAGTGCTTTATCCTGTTCGCTCAAAACGGGAACAATAACTTTTTGTAAAGGCTGACGCACTTTTATTTGTTCTTTTTTTCGTAATGATAAAATCATTGATGATACATCCTGAGCTAGCTCGACACGTCTCTCGAGATTAGAATCTATATAAGTCTCTTCAATAGGCCCCCAAGCCGTCAAGTGCACTGAGGTATGTCGAAGAGGAGTGTTGTTCTTTATTGCATTTTCTCGCAAAGGATTCGAAAGAGACCGATATAGCCACTCACTAAAGAATGGAGCTATGGGACTCATCAATTGTGCTACCATCATCAAACATTCATATAGCGTCTCATATGCTGCGCGCTTATCGGCGCTCACATCATTTTTCCAGAATCTTCTACGACAAAGTCTCACATACCAGTTGGATAAATTCCTGTCTACAAAAGTATCAATAGCTCTAGCAGCTTCCGTTGGTTCATAATTCTCAAAAGACGCTTGTACCTCTTTTTTCAGCGTATTCAATTTGGAAATAATCCATCGATCTAACTCCGTTCGCTCTGCTATAGGTGTCACATTCCTTTCATCTAAAATGAATTGATCTATATTGGCATAGAGTGTAAAAAACGAATATGTATTATACAGCGTTCCGAAAAGTTTTCGCTTGACCTCATCCACGCCATTGATATCAAATTTCAAATTATCCCACGGAGCAGAATTCGAAATAATATACCATCTAATAGCATCGGCTCCATATTTAGGGATAGCGTCAAAAGGATTGATGACATTGCCTTTGCGCTTTGACATTTTTTCGCCGTTCTTATCTAAAACAAGTCCATTAGACACCACATTTTTATAGGCGGGTTGGTCAAAAAGAATCGTAGAAATTGTATGCAATGTATAAAACCAACCGCGTGTCTGATCCACGCCTTCGGCTATGAAGTCAGCAGGATATGCTTGTTTGAATTTTTCCTGATTTGAAAAAGGATAGTTCCACTGCGCATACGGCATAGAACCACTATCGAACCATACATCGATCACGTCTTCTTCTCGCTTGAGAACTTGACCATTCTGAACCAAGGTAACTCTGTCTATATAAGGCTTGTGCAAATCTCCTTTACCTGCATTAATGTCCGATTTAAATTTTTCATTTTCGGATATCGCACTTTCTGTCAGAAGTCCACTTTCATTGGCTATATCGATGTGATTCAATAGATCTTGTTGACCACTAATACAAAGAATTTCTTCTCCATCTTTTGATCGCCAGATAGGTAAAGGTATTCCCCAAAATCGTGAGCGTGTCAAATTCCAATCTTGAATATTTTCTAACCAATGACCAAACCTGCCACTTCCCGTGCTCTCTGGCTTCCAATTGATTTTTTTATTGTTTGCTATCAATTTATCTTTAACAGAAGTCGTGCTGATGAACCAGCTATCCATAGGATAATAAATCACAGGTTTGTCCGTACGCCAGCAATGCGGATAACTATGCACATACTTCTGCACATTAAATGCAAGACCTTTTGTTTTGAGTTCTATAGCTATATCTACGTCTGGACTTTTGTAGTCCTTTTCATCTCTATAATTTTTGACAAATCTTCCTGATAGAAAGCCCATCCCTTCGATTAACTTACCTTCAGTATCGACCATAGTCAAACTACCTATACCATTTTCCTTGGCGACCTTACTATCATCCGCACCAAAAGAAGGTGCAGTATGCACGATACCAGTACCATCAGTCGTGGTGACAAAGTCTCCTGTAATTACCTGAAAAGATTTGCCATCTATAGCATGTGGACTATTGGCATCAAATGGTAAAAGCTGGTGGTACTCGATTCCTTTCAGCTCAGTGCCTAAAGCTGTTCCCTCGATAAAGTAAGTAAATGTCTTTTCATCTATATTCAGTTCATCAATTGACTGAACTTCTTGCTCTGATTTAAACCATTTCGACACCAAATCCCTTGCCAAAATAAAATTCTGTCTAGCTTTGGTGTAAGGATTGAACGATGCTACCAATGCATATTCAATTTTTGCACCTAGGGATAGCGCTGTATTGGATGGCAAAGTCCATGGGGTCGTAGTCCATGCTAGGAAGTGTGCATATTCTACTTGGGATTGAAATGCTTTGTTGATTTTATCTATGCAACAAGATTTTACCTCAAAACACGCGACAATAGTGGTATCGGTCACATCTCTGTAGGAACCTGGTTGATTGAGTTCATGAGTACTGAGACCCGTGCCTGCAGCTGGCGAATAAGGCTGAATCGTATAACCCTGATACATCAGATTTTTTTTATAAATTTCTGATATGATGTGCCATACCGACTCTATATAGCTATTCTCAAAAGTGATATATGGGTGCTCTAAATCTAACCAGAATCCCATGATTTTTGTAAGGTCATCCCATTGAGACTTAAATTGCATAACCGTCTCACGGCATTTGACATTATATTCTTCTATGGAAATTTTAGTGCCAATATCTTCTTTGGTAATACCCAGCTCCTGTTCTACTTTCAGCTCTACAGGTAGTCCATGCGTATCCCAGCCTCCTTTGCGCTCTACTCGGTATCCTTGTAGCGTCTTATATCTGCAGAATATATCTTTAATCGTACGACCCACCACGTGGTGTATACCCGGTAATCCATTCGCTGATGGCGGACCCTCATAGAATACAAAAGACTTATCTTCTGGTCTAGAATCTATCGACTGCTGAAAAATAGAATTCTGCTCCCAAAACTGGAGAACTTCCTTTTCTATCTCAGGTAGATTTAAACCCTTGTATTCTTTATATATCATTTCTAATCAGCGAATTAACCCTTCTCTTAAAAAAGGTGCAAAAGTACTGATTTTCAAATAAATTGGTAGATTTTTTTTAGAAACTATTTTATCCCTCTGTACTTGATTTACTGGGATTTAAGTCGCTATCATAGACGTAGTAAGTCAAAATACTGAAAAAAGGGAGCGCCAATACGAATAAGAAGCCACACGATAAGAAGGTGCCTAATGAAAAAATAACTATCTGAATGACCATAAGGAAAAGCAAGGTGAAGTAATTTCTCTTTGCCAGTTCAAAAGATTTTCTGTAAGCAGTCTTGATATCAAGTTTCTCAAAAATATAAAAATACTCTGGGAAAATGACAAAAGGATAACATAGCATAGTCAAGGTGACACTGAAAAAAGTACTGAGATAGAGATAGGGCGAAGGCAAATATGCACCGCTTTTCTCAGCATGGTAAAATAATTCAAGGTCAAATCCAAAAGCAGCTAACTCAAACTGTAGAATAATAATCATAGGCAATAATGCAATGAGAAACATCAAGTATTTAATACCCTGAACCTTATAAAAACGGACAATATCGCCATAAATATTGAAGAAATTTTTCCAGGTATGTTCCCCATATTTTTCCAGTCGGTGCATGTAAAAGGCAAAGGAAAAAAGCAAGGGACTGACCATAGCTAAGATAATCAGAGAGAGCTTATTTGACGTGACGGAAACGAAACCAACGAGAAGCAAGAGAACAAAAAGCACAAAAGAAAACGGAATCAAATGCAAATAATTCAAACGCATAAAATGCATGGTTCGCATGAAGATATCTTTGTATGTTTTTAGTTCCATTAAGAATGGTTGAAGAGTTTAAGGGTTGAGAGGTTTACAGGTTGAGATATAACTAAGTGCATTTCAATGACCACTGTTACTGACAACTGCGACTCTCAATAGCTATCGAGACTGACGGCTATAAATGTATCACTTCACCATAAGCAGCAGCAGTAGCTTCCATGACGGCTTCACTCATAGTAGGGTGTGGATGTATAGCTTTTAATATCTCATGACCTGTAGTTTCCAATTTTTTAGCGGCTACCATTTCGGCTATCATCTCCGTGACATTCATACCTATCATATGGGCACCCAATAATTCGCCGTATTTCGCATCATAGATGACCTTCACAAAGCCTTCCTTGGCTCCAGCTGCACTCGCCTTGCCACTCGCAGAGAATGGAAACTTACCTACTTTCAATTCATATCCTTTGTCTTTTGCCTCTTTTTCGGTCATACCTACCGAGGCCACTTCAGGCACGCAATAGGTGCAACCCGGAATATTTCCATAATCGATAGCTTCTACATGCATACCTGCTATTTTTTCTACGCAGGTGATGCCCTCCGCACTAGCCACGTGAGCCAGCGCAGGCGTATCGATCACATCACCTATAGCAAAAATACCTGCTACATTGGTTTGATAAAAATTATCGACCGTGATTTTTCCTTTTTCTGTTTTGATACCCAAGTCTTCCAAGCCTAAATTCTCAATATTCGCCTGAATACCCACTGCGGAGAGTACAATTTCGGCATTCATTTTTTCTAGACCATTTGCAGTTTTGATTTCTACCTCACATCCACCTTTACCCACAGTTACTTTTTCTACCGAGGCATTGGTCATAATCTTCATACCTTTTTTCTTGTAAATTTTCTCCAATTCTTTACTCACATCGACATCTTCTCTCGGCATGATGTTCGGCAAAAATTCTACCAAGGTGACTTCACAACCCATGGTATGATAGAAATAGCCGAATTCTACGCCTATCGCGCCAGTGCCCACAACTATCATAGACTTGGGCATTTTATCCAGCGTCATAGCCTCTCGGTAACCGATAACATTTTTCCCATCTTGTTTCAAATTAGGTAGCTCTCTACTTCTCGAACCAGTGGCTATGATGATATTTTTAGCCAAATAATCCTTCTTAGAGCCATCTGTAGCAGTCACCTCTACCACTTTACCTCTTTTCAGCTTGGCCGTGCCATTGATCACTTCTATTTTATTTTTCTTCATGAGAAACTGAACACCTTTGCTCATACCATCTGCCACTCCACGGCTACGACCCACCACCTTGGTAAAATCGGCGCTAGATTTACCTACCGTAATGCCATATTCCTCGGCATGATGTATATATTCGAAAACCTGTGCACTTTTTAGGAGAGCCTTGGTAGGGATACAACCCCAATTGAGGCAAACCCCGCCCAAACTTTCCTTTTCTACTACAGCTACTTTCATACCTAACTGAGAAGCCCGAATAGCCGTCACATAGCCGCCTGGTCCCGATCCTATCACAATGATATCAAAATTCATATCTTATAAAAATTATTAAATTTACTAAAAGGCAAAAATAAGCTTATTCGCTTAGTCCTTTTGGAATAATTATTGATTGCACGACATCTGAAAGGTATAGCTTAACATTCGTTTAATATTAAACGAAATGGAACTATATATTTTTGTACTTTAAATTTAAGAAGATTATGAAAAAGTTGATGATTCTAATGTTATTGCCTATAGGATTGTGGGGGCAGACTACAGTATTTAGTGATAACTTTAACACAAGCACTGGTTCTACATACACAAACGCTTCAAATAGTCCTATTGGAACTGATGGTAGATGGCGTCTAAGAAGATCAGGAGCTGATTGGGGGGCAAAAATTGATGCCAACATCCTCGATTTAACAAATGATGCTAGCGGTGCAGCTAATACTACAGGATGGGGGTTTGGGCACTTCAACAATAATACTCATGCAAGTTTTCCATGGAACTCTACTCTAAATGTAAATCCAGGAACTGTGACCTGGGAATTTAATATGAGACAAATTCGTACAGATCCCGCAGGATTCGTATCTGGTAATTATGGTGTTGCATTTATACTAGCCGGAACCTCTGACATACCCAATTCAAATGGGCAAGGATATGCTGTCGTATTAGGCCAAGGTGGCACTACGGATCCTTTAAGACTTGCTCATTATAATAATGGATTGAGCGGAACATTAACCGATATTATCACAAGTAATACGTCAGGATTAACAGATTTTGGAGCAGAATACTTAAGTATTCGTGTTACATATAAGCCAATCAATGATACTTGGGAGTTATTTATTAGAAATGATGGTGCCTCGACATTTGCTGACCCTACAACTGGTACACTGACCAGTCAAGGAAAGGTAGTTAATTCGACCTATACAGGCACTGCTAACATGAACTTTACAGGAGGTTATTGGCAAGGAAATACAGCGGCTAATCAAACAGCTTTTTTTGATAATGTATATATAAAAGTGGCATGCGAGCCCGAAATTAATGCGGCTTCAAAAACTGGACTTACTGTGAAATGTAGAGATGCAAGTTGGAAATATTATGGTGATAATTCTGGAATATACTTTGCCATAGATACCAGTGGAGTTTCAGGTCTAACTGGAGAAACAGTTGATATCTCGATAGATGGTACAGCTTTTTCCAGCAATTCCTCAAATGGTGCGAATCAAGAACATGCTAGCTTCTTTATGAAACGCGGCTGGGATGTGACCGCTCCTGCCTTTACAGGTGCTGCTAAGGTCAGATTTTACTATGAGTCCACAGACAGTGCGGATGCCGTAGCAGCTAGGAATACGGATTCTATAGCTAAAAAAACAGCTAACCCGAGCTCGCACCTAAGGAATACGCCATTTACATGGTTTAAGTCAAAAAATGCTGCCTATACCACATGGCGCTCCGCCAATGTGAGAGGAAATCATTTTACGGCGGGTACTTATGATATCTTGACTCCCACCTATGGTAGCCAGAATGGGGTGAGATATGTAGAATTTTCAGGTATTACCTCATTTTCAGGTGGTTCTGGCGGTGTAGGATTTGGACCTGGTGCTGGTGGTGGTTCTAGTGGTGTAGGCCTCCCTGTAACCTGGGCAGGCTTTGACGTAGTGACCACAGAGGCAGGTAATGAATTGATATGGAAAACTGCTTCTGAGCAAAATACGGACTTTTTCCAAGTGGAATATTCTTATGACAGTAAACAATGGTCCGTGGTCAGTGATCGGATAGCAGCAGCAGGCAATAGTGCCGACTCGAGAATGTATAATTATACACACAGCAATTTTGAGCCTTTTGTTTACTATCGCATCAAGCAGGTAGACCTCGATGGAAAGTTTGATTATTCGGGGATAAAACTAGCCAAGCGCAGCGCAGGACCTAGCTTTGTCGTCAAGGTATATCCTATTCCTATGGAGAATGATAATATTGTAAATGTATCGGTCAAAGGAATCGACAAGAGTCCAATGAATATTTCTATGAAGGATATGACAGGCAAGGTAATACGCAATATCAACTTCAAACCAAGCTCTGAGATTGTCGGAGAATCCTTTGATATGAGCCCTCTCACACCAGGTATCTACTTTATCGAAGTCCAGAATGGACAAGGTAGAGAAGTGTTTAAGGTGAGTAGGTAATAGAAGTCATATGTCTGTGGTCAGTTGACAGTCGCAAGTTACTAGTTACTAGTTGCTAGCGACTGCTAGAGTGCCTTTGTGGCTAAAAGAAACAATCTAGTTCTTCAAGCTTCTTCACAATTCAAATAATTTTCTTTAAATATTACTAAATAGTTATCTTTGTTTGTTCATTTTACAATAAAATAAGGTAGCCGATTTTTCTCTTGACAAAATCGTGTGTAGATTATACACTGTAAACTGAGAGGTATAAACAAAAAAATAATTATTTGTATGAAGAAAATTTACTTCAAAAATTTGTTGGCAGTTACTGCTATAACTACCCTAATGTGGGGGAATGTGTGGGGGCAGGTAACCACCAATAGTGGCTCTGGATTGGCAGCTACATATACCAGCTTAGCCAATGCCATTACAGCACTCAATGCGGCGTCGATTACATCTCCTGTAGTGATCACCCTGACTGGCAATGAAACGGCTCCAGCTGGTGGGTATTCTATCACGGCGCAGGGCACAAGTACGAATACCATTATAATTCAGGGTAGCGGTAGTACGATTACTGCAGGAGTAGGTACTTCTACAACAACCGATGCTATATTTAAATTAGTAGGTGCTGATTACATTACACTTCAAAATTTCACTATGCAAGAATCTGGGAGCAATACAACTTCTACCCAACAAGTAGAATGGGGAGTAGCTCTTCTACACGCATCGACAACAAATGGATCGCAAAATAATACGATTCAAAATAATACAATAACTCTAAATAAAACTAATCTGAATACTTTTGGTATCTATTCAAATAACAATCATAGTGCCACAGTCATAGGCACTACAGAAAGTGTAACAAATAACACTACTGGACCTGCAAGTGGTAACAAAATATATGGGAATACAATTAGCAATGTAAATATGGGTATTGCATTCATAGGAACCTCCACCGCAGCTAATCAAGATATTGGAAATGATATAGGAGGTACATCTACCACTACTGGAAACACGATTACAAACTGGGGTGGAGCTGCAGCTAGTAGTTCTTATATTTCTAATTCTGGCACATCATATTGTATCTACCTCAATCATCAAGTGGGTGAAAACGTTTCGTACAATACAATAACTAGTGCCACAATTTCAGGAACTAGTGTCACACTGAGAGGTATTTTTAAAGACTATGGAACAGCAGCAACACTTGTGGGCACTACGAGTATAACTAATAATACGATCACGATTACAGACAATTTTATTTCCGGCACTTTTGAACATATTCGTACTCAAGGAACTGTGGCTAATACATCTACGTGCAATCTAAACAATAATACTATACTCAATTCTTCAATGGGAGGGGCTTCATCGAGCACCACCATAGTAGGAATAGTAAACTCTTCAGCATGGGGAACATTAAATATAAATAATAACATTTTACGAGGACTCACCTCTACCGCTACTACAGGTGGTATTACGGGAATTTCTAACACTGGGGCAATAGTAACAGCTATCAATTTGAACAATAACCAGTTAGGTAATTCTAGTGGAAATTTTATCACTTTTAGTGCCGCTACCTCAGGTACTCTTTTAGGCATTACGAATGATGGAGGGGCTAGTACTTGTGCTTTGTCAATCTCTAATAATAACATTAGAGGTATTACCCATTCTGTGGCAGGCTCATCATCTCATACATATTTTAGAAATACAGCTACAACTTTATCTCAAAATATTAGCTTCGATACTTTTACGAACCTGAATGTAAATACTACGGGTTCTGTTACTTTTATATCAAATAGTGTAAATGCGCCTGCAGCAGGTTCAAAAATTATTAATAACAATAGGATAATGACTGCATTTAATAAAGCGGGAGCAGGTGGAACTGTTGCTTTATATACCGATGGAGGAATTTCTACATGCACCACACCTGTCCAAAACAACAATAATGACTTTTCAAATATTACTGTGACAGGTGCTACTACAATTACAGGTTGGTTTAATAATGATGGTACAGGGTCGACTCCACAAAAAACTATAACGGGAAATACTTTTAATAACTGGACTTGTGGTTCAAGTGCTGTGAATGTTCTGCAGAGTAATTTTGGTGGAACTACCAATGCTTCTTCCAATACAATAACGAATATATCAGGAACTGGCTCTATTACAGGTTATTTACAAGGGTCAAGTGGAACAATAACAACTCTCACTATTGGATCCAATACAATTACAGGTTTATCTTCAACTGGCTCTGGAGGGGCAGTAACTGGTATCAGTAATACCTCACCAGCCACCACTACAAATATCAATGCCAATACGATTAATAATTTGTCCTCTACCAGTACCACAGCTACAGTAGCAGGAATCTCTACAAGTGCATCCGCCAATATTTTTCAGAATACGATTAATACACTTTCCTGCACGGGAACTACCTCTGGAGTCACGAATGGGATAATGGTGACTGGAGGTACTGCAGTTAATATTTATAGAAATAAAATATATGATTTATCTACTACTGGGGCATTTACTACTACACCAGGCGTGAATGGTATTGTTTTATCAGGAACTACATCATCAGTTACTGCGCAGGTATATAACAATGTTATTGGAGATTTACGAGCTGCCGCAGCCAACTCAGCAGATGCTATACGAGGTTTATCTGTTACAGCTACAGGAACTACATCGAACTATCGATTATATAACAATACAGTATATCTAAATGCTTCTTCTTCTGGTTCTGCATTCGGCACTACGGGTATTTTTCATGCAACTAGTGGTACAGCTACTACAGCCGCTCTAGACCTGAGAAATAATATGGTAATCAATACCTCCTCTCCAGGATCGACAGGAGTTGTCACGACACTGAGGAGAAGTTCCACTGCATTAACCAATTTTGCTACAACCTCCAACCGAAATATGTATTTCGCTGGAACTGCGGCTGCTAACAGGACTATCATGACTGATGGCACAAACTTTTATCAAACCTATGGTACCTACTTTACAGCTGTGGGTAGTACAAGAGAGGCAAATTCATTTGTAGCTACGGTGACTCCTGCTACCTATTTTGCATCTACTACAGGAGCGCACGATACATTTTTAAAACCTGCTTTTGGTACGACCACCCAAGCAGAGAGTGGGGGAGAAACGATCGCGCTTACCTCATCGGATTATAGTGGAGCTACACGCCCAGTTTCACCAGGTACAGCCTACGATGTCGGCGCTATCGAATTTAATGGTATATCACCGGCACCTTCTATTAGTTTCGCCACAGCATCACCGTCGCTGACTAGTCAGTGCGCTGCAACGGCGCGTACGATCAAAGTACGAATTACCACGCCATCCCCTACAACTATCACTGCAGATACACTATTTTATAGCTATAATGGAGGAGCTACTACAGCAGTTCCTGCCGGCACTTTCATATCGCCGGATACTTTCCAATATACCATCCCTGTAGCCTCGCCTACCACTGCTATTGTAGCATGGTCGGTCAAGGCTGTAAATTCTGCTAGCCTTAGCACTACATTTTCGGGTACATCTTATTCGGATGAACCCAATACAGGCATTACCGCCACCGCATCTGCTACGGCTACTTCGGCTTGTGCGGGTAGTCCAGATACGTTGAGAGTGGTATTAGTTTCCATACCTTTTACAGATCTTTTTAATAGTTCCCCTACCACTCAATTTTCTCTAATCAATACTGCTGGCACTGGAAGTGCGACACAGAATAGTACCTACTTTTCCGAGGGAGCTAGTTCAGTATTGTTTAATACAGCGAGTACAAGCGCAGATGTTCAATTCACTCAGACTAATAGTATCAATATGGGTAGTCCAGCAAGTGCGCAGTTAACTTTTTATCATATCTGTGCTACTGAAGCAGGCTGGGATTATGGATATGTGCAGTATTCTACGAATAATGGTAGTAGCTGGACCTCATTCCCAACCACGAGCTATGCTGGCACTGGTACGTTAAAGAATTCTGTGGTTAGCTTTGACAAGTCTAGTTACGCAGATTGGAATACTCAGTTTACAGCAGTTGCTTCCACGCCAGGGACAGGGCCGGCTACTTCCCTTTGGAAGAAGGAAACTATCAATATACCAGCCGCTGCACTATCTAGCTCACAGTTTAAAATTAGATTCAGAATGACGACAGATGGAAGCAGTAATTACTATGGTTGGCTAATAGATAGTCTTATGATACGATTATTACCTACCCCTACCTCTCACAACTGGATTCAGAATAATACGACAGTGGTATCTACTGCACATCCATATACATTCTCTGTAGCAGCTGGTTCTAATGGTTACAAAGATTCGGTCATTATCAATAATTGCCCAGTGGTATCAAACACAGTGACCATAAATAATAGTGTACCTGCTTTTGCATTTACTACAGTGAGTTCGAGCAAAGGGGCTAGCTTCTGTGCCAGCGATGCACCTACAACATTATCGACCAATGCTAGTGGAGGTTGTACTCCTTACACCTATAGTTGGTCAGGACCAGGTGGAGCTTCGGGCACTAGTGCTACACTATCTGCCAGTGTCACAGGCACTTATAATGTGACCGTAACAGATAATGCAGGCACCTCTATTACCCAGAGCATAGCCATTACTGTGAATAATCCTACCCCTAGTGTAACTCCGCAGACAAAGTGCTCGGGTGCAACGACATTTACTCTAGGAGCAACGGTGGCTACGGCAGGTGACTCTCTGCTATGGTATGCGTCAAATACTTCAGATACAATTTTGGCCACAGGAGCTAACTATACAACACCAAGTATTAGCTCTACAACGACTTATTATGTAGAAGAAAGATCGGGTTTAACAGCAGGATTAGGGAACACCTCAACTCCTGTTACGACAGGTGCATCTGCGGAAAGAGGTATAATCATACGCGCAACATCTGCATTTCGATTAGTTTCCGCTCAATACTATTCCACAGTCACGAGTACATCTGGGTCAGTAACGGTTCGCCTATTAGATAGTACCACAGGAACACAGATATATACCAAAACAATTAATATGACCCATGGTGCCGCCTCAGCATGGTACACGATGAATCTAGATTGGAATATTCCTGTCGGTAGTTATAGACTATTGGCTGCATTTTCGACTATTTCTGTCAGCAGACATGGAACAGGTGTAGTTACTTATCCATTTGCTTTAGGGTCTGTAGGTCAGATAGTGGCGGGATACGATGGAGCAGTGAATACCTCATATAATTATTTTCACAATTTAAGTATCCAAACTGGGTGTACTGGCACTCGTGTGCCAGTTACCGCTACCTTAAACACCCCACCTGCTTTGGCTTTAGATTCTCCTAATTTCTCAGTCTGTAAAGGAGCTACCTCTGCGACAGTTAGTGCTACATCTACTACTGTAGGTAATTATACGACCTACTCATGGAGCCCTACTACTGGTGTTACTAGTCCGAATTCATCGAGTACGACATTCACTCCTACGGCCACTACAGCTTATACCTTAAGCGGTACAGATGGCACCTGTAGCAGAACGGCTTCTATTACCATAACCTCAGCAGATACTCCTAGTCGCCTTACACTTTCACAAGGCATGTCTAAGACAAATTGTAGTGAGCGAATTGATAGTTTGATGGTGAGTGGGGGGTTTGTAACTCAGTCTGGTAAAATCGGTTCAGGAACCGCCACTAATACTTCGTCTACACCTTTTAGGAGATGGTTTGGTGGAAGTAGGTCTCAAGCATTATATACACCTGCTGAATTGACTGCGCTAGGGTTAGTAAATGGCAGCATAATTTCTTCGATAGGTTGGGTAGCACTTTCAGGTACACCTGCTGCTATGGGTAGCACCACTAATTTTAGCATAACAGCAGGATTTGTAACTGCTGCTACTCTTGGAGCGGCATTTATTACAGGAGATAACAATACTGTTTTTTCAGCTTCTAGTTATGTTCCTTCCACTGGAATAGGCAATTTAGACTTTGCTCTTTCGACACCACTCACATGGGATGGTAGCTCCCATCTTCTTGTAGCTTCGTGCTTTAATAATAATGATGGCGGAGGTGTTAGTTCTAATAATATTTCCGTAGAGTCAACTACTGTAGCGAGTGGATTAAATCTTTACTTGTCACAAGATAACAATGCAACCGTATGTACCAATACTACAGCACCTACAACAACCACAAACAGACCGAATCTGCGATTAACATATTCTGTGCCGAATGTTACTTGGTCTCCTACTTCAGGCCTATTTACCAATAGTGCTGCCACGGTTCCATATTCATCTGGTCATGCTGCTAAACTTTATACCAAAAATACATCTACTACCAAGTATTATGCACAGTCGCAGCTAGGTAACTGTATCGTCAGAGACAGCATCATAGACAGTGCGAATACGGCTGCGAATATGGTGACCTTGGTAGGTGCAACCACATCTAGTGCGATAGCGCAGTGCACCGATGGGGGCTGGACCTATTATGGTACAGCGGCAAATCCTGATAAATTGATTTTTGCTATTCAAAAGGGTTCTTCAGGCTTGACGGGTGAATCCGTTTCTATAACTGTAGATGGCACTAATTTTAGTAATTCCTCATCGAATGGTGCTAATCAGGAGCATAAGAGTATATTTATGAAACGCAGCTGGGATGTTACGGCTACACCAGGGTTTACTCCTCCTGTAAATGTGCGCTTTTTCTACGATGCTACCGATAGCTCTGATGTCGTGGCAGCGCGTGATGCGGACTCCGTCACTCTCAAAGGGTCAAACCCGAATTCCTTGTTAAGAAATACACCATTTACATGGTTTAAGTCAAAAAACACAGCTTATACCGCATGGCGTTCTACCAATGTAAGAGGTAATCAATTTACTGCGGGTACTTATGATATATTGACTCCGCTGGGCTATGGTAATCAGAACGGAATACGCTATGTTGAATTTGCTGTATCTTCCTTCTCTGGCGGTACAGGTGGTGCTGGTTTCGGCCCTAGTGGCGCAGGAGGAGGTGGCGTAGGTCTCCCTGTAACCTGGGCAGGCTTTGAGATAGAGACCAAGGAGATAGGAAATGAACTCACATGGAAGACTGCCTCCGAGAAAAATACAGACTATTTTCAAGTAGAATATAGCTACGATGCACTACAGTGGTCAATCATTAGTGGTCAGATACCAGCAGCAGGAAATAGTGCGGATTTAAGAACCTATACTTATACGCATAGTGATTTTACACCTTTCATTTATTATCGTATCAAGCAGGTGGATCTCGATGGGCAGTTTGAGTATTCTGTGATAAAACTAGCCAAGCGCAGTGAAGGACCTAGCTTTGTCGTTAAGGTGTACCCTATCCCTATGGAGAATGATAATATCGTAAATGTATCGGTGAAAGGAATTGATAAAAGCTCTATGCATATATCTATGTCGGATATTACTGGTAAGGTGATACGAAATCTAAACTTCACACCTAGCACAGAGTATATTGAAGAATCTTTTGATATGAGTCCTCTTGCGCCAGGAGTTTACTTTATCGAAGTCCAAAACGGACAAGGTAAGGAAGTGTTTAGGGTGAATAGGTACTAGTTACTAGTAACTAGTAACCAGTGACTAGCTACTGTTGGCTCAGAATTACTTTCCTTAGCGCCTTTGTGGCAATAAATTGAGAGTGGGCAGTTGTCAGTAAGCATTTGTCAGTGGGCAGAAGTCAGTCGCTAGTAATACCGTTAGCGTATTAGTAATAGTCCAATGTCGCATGGCTCATTACACTAAACAAATACAGCTACGGCATTAACCATAGCAAGGTTTTAAAATGGGTTGGACCATTTTAAAACCGCTATTGGTATAACTAGTAACTTGTAACCAGCTACTAAAACAAGGTTCCCTGCACACCATCTTTAAAAGTGGGCTTAGGCAAATTGTCGAAGTTTGTTTTTTCATCTTTTTTTTCTTCGATAATTTCAGTCTCTACTGGTGTCTCGTAAGTGCTAAAGTCCTTAAGCTTTCCTTTGAAATCGAACTGTGTGAGTCTATTGCCTAATGCTTTCCAACCCTTTATATCTATAAACTCTACAAGATCTATATCGAGTATTTCCTTGACCTTGGCTTTACCTTTAAAAATTTCGACTTGTATCAAAGGATTGGCAGAAGTAGAGGCAAACACTAATTTGCTATCTTTATGATCAGATATGAAGCTATGCACTTTACCATCCTCTTTGGTTTCTATTAAGAATCTTTTGACATAGTAATTCTTGCTATTGCCATCATAATAGACTGCTGATATAGGTTTATCTGCGTCGAATTTTTCGATAGCCAATAATAAATCCATATCTACCCTCACAATGTTTTCATAACTCTGTAAGGCATATGTTCCATTTTTCTGCAAGGTCAATATCAAATCCTCTGCGAAAAATTCGCCAAGGTACTGTCCATATCTATTTTTATTGATACGTCCTACATCTTTATCTAGCCATAGTTTGACACCTCCTAGGGTAGATGTTCCCGCTTTTTTCAATTCTATCTTGTGAATAGGATAGGTAGAAAGAATATTGCCTAGACTGCTTCTACCTTTGACAATCACACTTGCAAAGTCAAAATCAAAAATCTTGATACGCGCTTTGCTATCATCTTTTAGTTTAATCGTAACGACTTCCGCCTCACCATTAGGATTGACAGTTAGGTAAATGACCTTGCACTTTTCTCCTTTGGCTATCTCGTACTCTTTGTCACGCGTAATTCCAGTAACATTAAACCGCTTCACGAAGTTTTTATTGGACTTCGCTTCTGCATAGATTAAATTGTATATCGTGCGCTCATCATCTTTTTTCCAGACTCCGACATGAAGGATATCTTTACCTACAAACTTTTTATCTGATATTCTAGTGACCAGCATTTTGCCGTCTTTGCGTATCACGATAATATCATCCATATCCGTGCAGTCACAGATAAATTCTTCTTTTTTCAATCCATGTCCGATGAATCCTTCTTTGAAATTAGCGTAGAGCTTTTGATTATTGACAGCTACATTTTTCACTTCGATTTGTTCGAACTTTCGAATCTCTGATTTTCGCTCTTTTCCTTTGCCGAATTTAGAAATCAATGTCTTAAAATATTCTACCGCATAGTCATCGATATTCGCAATATGATGCTTGACCTCTTTGAGTTCGCCCTCAAGTTTTTTAATTTTATCCTGAAGCTCATCAATATCTAGTTTGTAGATTCTGCGTACAGGTTTTTCGGTTAACTTTTCATAGTCTTCATTTGTTACTTCACGCTTAAGGTTCTTCAAAAATGGCTTGAATGCTCTCTCTATAGCTTTGAGAACAGTCTCCCAATCACTATGTTTTTTCTCTAACTCTTTATAGATTTTTTCTTCAAAAAATATTTTCTCTAAGGAAAGGTAATGCCACCTATTCTCTAGCTCTTGCTTTTTTATTTGTAATTCTTGGAGTAATAATTGCACCGTATTTTCAGTAGATAGGCGCAGCATTTCATCTACTCCGAGAAAGGTAGGCTTATCTCCTACTATACAGCAGCCTAGTGGGCTGAGTGAAATTTCACATTTCGTAAAAGCATAGAGAGCATCTATAGTAAGGTCAGGCGATACTCCTGGCTGCAATTCGAGCAAGATTTCTACTTCACTCGAGGTATTGTCTATTACTTTTTTTATCTTGATTCTTCCTTTTTCATTCTCTGCTAAAATACTATCTATAAGACTTCCCGTGGTTTCAGAAAATGGAACGGATGTAATAACGAGATTTTTGCCATCTTTTTCAATTTTGGCTCTACACTTCACTTTGCCCCCTTGGAGACCTTGCTGGTAATTGCTTACATCGATATAACCGCCCGTTTGAAAATCGGGATACAATTCGAATTTTTTTCCTTTGATAGCCGCAATAGAGGCATTGCAGAGTTCGATATAATTATGCGGTAGAATATAAGAACGCAAGCCCACACCTATACCTTCTGCGCCATGAGCTAGCAATAATGGAAACTTTATCGGCAATTTCACAGGTTCTCGCTTTCGACCGTCATAGCTCAGTTGCCATTCTGTATTTTCGTCGTGAAATGCTGTGAAAAGAGCAAACGGTGTCAATCGAGCTTCGATATATCGAGGGGCAGCCGCCACATCACCTGTGCGCACATCTCCCCAGTTTCCCTGTGTATCGATCATCAACTCCTTCTGACCTATTTTGACCAAAGCATCGCCTATACTAGCATCACCATGAGGGTGGTACTGCATGGTTTGACCTATGAGGTTGGCTACTTTGGTATATCGTCCATCATCCTGCTCCTTCATAGCATGCAGAATTCTGCGCTGCACAGGTTTTAACCCATCCTGTATATGCGGAATAGCCCTGTCCAGATTGACATAGGAGGCATACTCGAGAAACCATTTTTCATAAAGGTCGTCGACATGAAGGGTTTTATTCGGATCGGACATAAATAGATTCTATTCTCTTCTGAAAATTATAAAAGACAAATAAACTCAATTTGAATTAAAAATGAGTATTAGGATATAAACATATACCTAAAAAAATAATAAACATCCGCTTTAAGGCTATAATTTCTCTTATAATCCTCTACGATGTCGTCAGGTAGGCGATAGATTGCATTTTCATTGAAATGAACCCATGAGTAGCCGTTGAAAAGCACCCGCTTACTAGCACTAAATATTTCAGATACAGTTTGTTTGGAGAATATCGACAGCGGTAAGGCTAGACAAGTCAGCCCCACATCTAAAATTCGCTTTCTTAACATATTTGTCCATTCAAAAAACGTAAAGTTCTCGTCTGCAGCTATAATGTATCCATTTTCATCCTTGCCATGAGATTTTATGAGGTAATCACCACTTTCCGAATATATCCAAACATGATACTTGTGATTCGAATTTCCTATCCACTGAATAGTTTCTGAATTCGTCGAATTATCCATATCTACAATAAAGGAAACTGCAGGCTTTTGACTCTTCAATAGTCGGTAATTGGAATAGTTGGATAATAACTTTGCTATGCTTGTTTCATTGCGGTTATCTGGGACTATTTCTGATTCTAGATATCGGGCGTCATTAAATAAAAGCGGTATCTGTCTATATTTAGAATAGCTCCAACGAAAAACTAAGGGGACGAAAAAACTAATGAACCATAAGATGATAATTACCGCCCTTGAGTATTTAAAGTCTATAGGTAGGATAAAATATATCGTTAGAAACAAAGCGAGATTAGCAATAGATG
Organism: Chitinophagales bacterium; assembly: GCA_016787225.1. NCBI lineage: Bacteria > Pseudomonadati > Bacteroidota > Chitinophagia > Chitinophagales > Chitinophagales bacterium. Next base: position 11,072 of record JAEUUY010000022.1, on the reverse strand, counting down.
CTTTTACAAGTTTAGAGATATCGATTTCATTCAAATAAAATTTGGCAAAAAGCATAGATACAATAGCTACTAAGGTATAAATAGGTAGAACCAAATAGTAGAAAAATGGAGGTAAAAAACCTAGATCGTTTTTAATCCATATTGACCAGAAATAGGTAAACATAGAAGATACTGCCATGATACCAATAAAATCAGCTAATGGGAAAAATACTTGCTTTAGTCCATGGCGCATAGCTGAGATAAATTTCAATCCCCATAAGGCTAGGCTAAGAAAAAAATTTAAGACGGAGTGCTGACCCCATTGAAAATTTTTCTGCCAATAGAGTTTCATCGCATTATAAAAAGCCGTTTGATACCGCCAATTTGATTTCACGGAGCTTCTTCCTTTAAAATGCACGATTTCCAGGTCATGGATATACTTAATATGTAATCCATTTTTATGTAACTGATAGGAGATGTCGATATCTTCACCATACATAAAATAACGTTCGTCGAGTCCACCTAATTTTTGATAGATTTCTTTTTGAAAAAACATACATGCCCCTGACATGACTTCTATTTTGTCATTGCTATCTTGAGTCTTATAATAACTCGACCATTTTTTAAAGCCAAGTATTTTAAAAAAACTAGACTTTAAGTCTGGGAAACCTCTTGCACTCTCAGGCAAAAAATTTCCTTGACCATCTAACATTTTCACTGCGACAGCACCAGTATCGTTATCCGCTTTTAATAATTCTAATGCTCTTTGAATAACTTCTTCTGAGATGATGGTATCGGGATTTAGAATAAGAATATTATCTGAGTTGGCATGATTAACTCCTAAATTATTAGCCTTTGAAAAACCAAGATTGATGTCACTGGATATAAAAATAACTTCAGGGAAACGTGGTTTAACATAAGCAAGCGTATCTGCACTAGAGTTATTATCTACGACAATAACTTCTATGTTCATTTTCGCTTTTATCTTCTGTAAGGTAGATAGTGTCAAATGCAAATAATATTTAGCATTATAACTAACAATAATGACACTGAGTATAGGTTTGATATGAATGCTTATTTATTTATTAGTAATTCATAAGGTTGTCTAGCCTGTATACTTCTACCCAATGTGAGATCATCCGTATACTCTAACTCTCCACCGAAAGATATCCCACGTGAAATCGTTGTTATCTTTACCGGATATTGCTTTATCAAATTGGTCATATAGTAAATGGTGGTATCCCCTTCTATGGTAGGATTTAGTGCCATTATAAGTTCTGCCTCACCCAGTTCGCTTACTCGTTTCACAAGCGAATGAATCGTCAGCTTATCAGGACCAATACCGTCAATTGGACTAATAACGCCACCTAAAACGTGATATTGTCCAAAAAATTGATTGGTATTTTCTATAGCGACTAGATCTTTGTAGGTCTCTACCACACAGATAAGATTTTTTATTCTTACTGGATTGGAGCAAATAGTACATACTTCATCGTCATTTGGAGTATGGCATACTTTGCAGAATTTTATATTCTCTTTCAGTTGAGTCAGGGTTTTTGAAAACCGATCGTTTTCTTCCCTTGTAGCATTTAAAAAATGAAGTGCGTATCTAAATGCAGTCTTTTTACCTACCCCTGGTAGTTTTGAAAATTCATTGACTAATTCCTCGATAGATTTTGATAAATACATGCATCAAAAATAAATCAATTCTAATGATGCGAAACCAAAAAAAAAGGTCGAGAAAAACCTCGACCTTTTATAAATATAGGAAAGAAAAATTAAAACTTAACGATCTTAATTTCAGTTCTTCTATTAGCTTGATGGTCTTTGTCGGAGCAGTTAGATTTTACCTTACCTTCACAAGCGCAACCATTTTTTAATTGTGACTCGCCATAACCTCTTGATGTCAGTCTGGAAGGTGCTATACCTTTGCTTATCAAATATTCTACACAAGCTGCAGCCCTCTTAGATGAAAGTGACTCATTATACTTCACTGTAGCTCTACAGTCTGTATGCGAACCCATTTCTATTTCCATAGAAGGATATTGGCGTAGTAAAGAAACTACTTTATCTAATTCCGCTGCTGCGTCAGGACGTATATTCCACTTATTAAGGTCATATAGAATATTTTCAATTTCAAAAGCTAGACCAGCTCCCATTTTTCTTACATAAACTGTCTTTACTATTGAATCGCCATTTCGTAATCCTTTACAGATAGCACTTTCAGGTAGTCCGATATAACGAGTACCATCAGGTAATGTCTTTGAGGCATTTACCTCATAGAATTCATTCATACTGATGCCTTTTACTCTAATAGAGCCATCCGCCTTTGTTGATCCCTCAATTTCCTCATTAGTTGAAGTTTGACGGATATTTACATTAGCTCCAGATATCGGTTGGTTAGTCTCTTTGTCTAAAACTACAATTACAAACTTGCAACGGTCTTCTAAATCCTTGTCTAAAGGAATCTCAACTATTTTGTTTGATTGAAGATTTTTGATGGTAATAGAATTATTTTTATAACCATCTGCACTAGCTTTTACATCACAATTTTTCAATGCGGTAACAGTAACACAAGCTAGGCCATTAGCATCTGTGTAATATGTCTTACTACCTAAACATGGAATCTTAACTGCTGAATTCTTAATAGGATTTTTTGACACTAGTTCGTAAACTTTAATACATAGTTGAGTCTCATCTGTTCTCCAAGAATAGATATCATCAAGACCTTTGCCACCCATTCGATTAGAAGTAAAGTAACCCTCTCTACCTGTTTCATTTGCTATGTAGCCAAAATCATCATATTTTGAGTTATATGGTGCACCCATATTTTCTACTTGTCCGTATTTCATATCCTCTAATTTAGCAGCTCTGTATAAATCTAAACCACCCATACCTGGAAGTCCGTTTGATGCATAAAATAAACTGCCATCTTTAGATACAAAAGGGAAGAGCTCATCTCCAGAAGTATTCACCTCAGGACCTAGGTTCACAGGGGTAGACCATTCCGATCCTACTAATTTTGAATACCATAAATCATTACCACCAAGGCCACCTGGCATATTACTTGCAAAAATCATTTCATCTCCTTTTCCATTAATAAAAGCAGGGTGAGCATAAGAAAAATTCTGATATCCTTCTCCTCTATTTAGAACTACAGAAGTTACATCATCCCAATTTTCTACATCGCCATTAGAATAATTTACCTTGCAGATTTCCATCAATACTGTTCTTTTGTCATCCTTGGCAAAGGAACGACCATCCTTAGTTGTTGACCTTGTAATATATGCAACACCAAAATCCTCTGAGAATGTCATTGGACCTTGCATATATTTCTCATTTGACTTAAGCAATAGTTCTGACTCATTGAAGGTACCCTTTACTTTCTCTTTTTGTGTCGCTTTAAAAATATCTGTAAAACTTTTTACAATTTCATCATCTGATCTATATCCAGTCTTAGTTCTATTTTTTCTGGTAGATACATAGGTAATACCATTTCTATAATAAGAAGGAGAGAAATCTGAATTGGCAGTATTTATGTCCTCAACATTTTTTACGACAATACCAGTATTCGGCTCTGCTAATTTGGAGAAATACCCTGGATTGATACTACGAATTAATGAGTTAGATGAATAACCTCTATTAGAATAGAAGTTATATACTGAGCGTGCTTTATCATAATTGTTCTGCATTTGCAATAGGTTAGCATAACGCAGCATGGCAGATGGGGACATGAAGCCTGAGGCAAAAGCTTCTCCGAAATACTTATCTGCACTATTAAGATCTTGCTTAGGTCCTGGTGCTGAATAAATATATCCCAATTTTTCCTTGGCTTCGGTATTATCTGCATTGGCGGTTAGTACCTCTGTATAAATTTTTATTGCTTTATCTAAATCATAACCTGCTAAGGCTGATTCTCCTTTCTTTAGCATTTCTGTAACATCCGTTCCTTGGGCGATTGCTGAAAAGGCAAACAAAACCGCTACAATTAATATCTGAAACTTTTTCATATCGTTCTTCTTTAAGTTTTTAGATTTTAGGTTATTTAAAATTTAGAAGTAATTTACATATCGTGGAGATACGTATCTCATTCCACCAGATCTCTTACCTAGCTCCATACCGATATAAATCTCATGAGAACCTGAGGTGTTGACGTTTAATCTGGATAAAGGATAATCGTAGGAATAACCAACCTCTAAGAAATTAGTGGCCATCATTTTAAAAGTAGCTATGACAGATTCTCCGCGCAGACCTTGGAATTGTTTAAACTCACCAGCTTCGCTGATAACGTCTCCTCCACTTCTATACCCTAGACCAAACCAAAAACGATCTTGTAATAAAATGTTTCCATTGATATCTACATTAAGAGATGAGTTTTCAGAAAACTTTACAAAAGTGGTAGGCTTAAATTTAACCCCGCCTTCCTTACCGAAAACATAACCCGCACTAGCAAAATAGTGATTGTATATTCTGCTTAAAGTTGCACCTACAACGTTAGCTTGAGGATCAGTTATTCTTAAATTCAATAAATGCGGAGCTGAAGCTCCAATGAAATATCTATCGCTATATAAATATAAACCACCACCGAAATTTGGAATCCATGCAGTCACATTGCTAAGGGTAGGATCGTTTAATGCGACTCCCTGGGCATCTCTTCTTTGGTCATTGTAGTGAAACATAGAAGCCATTAAACCCAGACTCAACCTAGTTTTTTCGTCTAAACGAATTCTATAGGCAAAACTAAGGTCTAAACCCATGTTTTTCATTAGCCCTATAGCATCGTACTTGAATAAAGCACCAATAGCTAAATTTTCATTTTTAAATGGGGTCTGAAAAGAAACGACCGCAGACTTCGGAGCTCCTTCAATTCCTACCCACTGATATCTGCCCAATGCAGACAACCACTGTTTATCTTGGTAGCCAGCAGTCGCTGGATTCGCAAAAAGCGGATTAAAATTGTACATACTAAACGATAAATCTTGCTGTGCCTGAGCGGACTTACCTAGCGCAATCATAATCATAAATAGTAAAAACCTTTTCTTCATATATAAGTTTATTAAAATTCGAGGGCAAATCTAATGGAGTTTGGAATAATGTTTGAATATTTTTTAGTATTTTTTTTAATTACTATCCGTTAAGCCTAAGGATTCTTGGATTCTAATTGCTAAATTCATTGTTTTTGAAGCACTTAACAGGTCAATCGTAGGGCTAGTAGCCCCTTGTTTTATGATTTTGTAAAATTCATCTAACTCTTCAAAGATGGCATTTTTGTCCAATTTATCATACGATTTTAGTTCTAATCGCTTTTCTTTACCCTCATTGGTAATGAAAGGAATGCCCTCACCTAGCTCGCTAATAATCATTTTCTCCGCACTTTTATCTAAAAAATCGATTGCGGTATAACCATCATCTGAAAATACTCTCATCTTGCGCATTTTTTTCATGGAAATACGACTTGCCGTCAGATTAGCGACACAACCATTCTCGAATTCTAATCGTACATTGGCTATATCTGGGGTCCGGCTCAAAATAGCTACACCTTTGGCTGCAATATCTTTGATGGGAGAATCCACTAAACTTAAAATTATATCGAGATCATGAATCATGAGATCCATAATGACAGAAACCTCTGTTCCTCTAGCAACAAAAGGAGCTAAACGATGGACCTCGAAAAACTTTGGGTTTTTTATCACATCCTTCACCGATTGAAATGCTGGATTGTATCGTTCTACATGACCTATTTGCACGATGGTTTTTGATTCATTTTGCAATGCTATCAAATCTTCAACTTCAGCCATATTAGTGCAGACAGGTTTTTCTATAAACACATGTTTCTGATGTTTTAAAGCTAATGCAGCATAATAATGGTGCGAATCAGTAGGGGTCACTACGTCAATAATTGTGCTTTGTCGGAGCAACTCATCGTAACTCACTGTAGAATTTACTTGATACTTCTCAGAAATTACTTTGAGTTTTTCCTCATCATTATCAAAACAGCTAATCGATGTTTTGGGTAAGATCTCGAGCCACTGCTTGAGGTGAATCTCACCTAAATGCCCTAAGCCTACAATGCCTAATGTATGCATTTACTTGATAAGAATATCTACGCGTCTATTGGCTGCTCTACCTGCGGGTGTTCTATTGTCTGCTATTGGGTATTGCATACCAAAGCCTTCGGACTCCATGCGTGTGACCGCCACGCCCTTATCTTCCAGGAATTTTTTGACTGCATTAGCTCTGTCAATGGACAATTTCAAATTCTTTTCTGAGGCGCCTACATTATCTGTATGACCTTTTAAGTTCACTTTCAAATCCGGATTTCGAACCAAGTAATATGCCAAGGTCGTAAGGGATTGATGAGATTCCTTCTTTATGACAGCACTTCCAGTTTCAAATTCCAATTTTTCCATAGCTACCTTGACGATAGAGATGGCCTCTGCTGTAATAGGGCAACCTTTATTAGATTTTGGACCTTTTTCAAATGGACACTTATCTAATGAGTCAATCAACCCATCTTCATCTGTATCTTTTGGAGGTATTATAGGCGGACAACCTCTATTTTCATAAACTCCCACGACAGTAGGACAGTCATCTGCAATATCTGGTACACCATCATTATCCGAATCTGGGCAACCATCAAACTTTTTCAATCCTCTATCGTTTGGACACTTATCTTCATGATCCGGTAGACCATCACCATCCTTGTCAGGACAGCCACCTAATTCTTTCAGGCCTTTCTTCTTAGGGCATCGATCTAGCTGATCAGGCACACCATCTTCATCCGTATCAGGACAGCCATCAAATGCCTTTACTCCTTTCTGATTAGGACATTTATCGATAGAATTTCCTATTCCATCACCATCATCGTCAGCCTCAGGACAACCATCGCCATTGCAGTCTCCAGCGTCATTAGGACATTTATCCTTCTTATTAGACATGAGGTCGCCATCATTATCTTTTGGTTTTGCCTTTTGATGGAAAGGAATATTGAAACTGAAATTAAATGCAGCATTCCTTGTCTGAGATTTTACACCCGCAATACCCATCCAATCATAGAGTGCAAAATTGAAAAATAACAGTCTAAATCCGATACCAGAATTGACCTCCTGAGCCAGCATACTGTAAGTTACCGGTAGATATAATCCAAACAATTTATTTTCCACTCTTGGGATAATAGAAAATTGAATGTTTTGTGTCATAGATGAAGCAAAATTATTGATAACAAATCCGTAAGTGCCATTGGCAGCTAGACTTATCCCTTTATAAAGATTGACATCTATAAATGCATTTAACTTGGTAGGTGTCCACATGAAATAATCTGCTCGAGAGGTATCTAAAGTAACACCATTGCCGCTCAATCCTGATACCCGTTGGGTATGTTCTTGGACATCTGGAAACTTACTAAATTGATTGTTTTCTATATCCGTCGTAAAAGCATTCTCATCTATAGCCATTCGTCTTATAGGTGCTTTTCCTTTCCACTGAATAAATCCATAATCTATCAAGCTCAGACCGATTCTATAAACATATTTATTTAAATCCCGTCTCACATTATCCGTCCGACAATCCATTTCATAGGTAAAATCCTGCTTTTTCTTCTTTTCGAAAATAATTCCTATATCAGCACCGAAACCCATATTTTCAAAGAATTTTACGCTATCACCTCGGTATTCATTGTTCACAATAAAAGGTACAGATATTTGATTATCTAGAATACCGTTAGCATTTCTTATTGCATTTTGACCCGCAAATTCCACCTTCAATTCTCGGGACTGCAGATAGGTGTTTATCAGTCCCACATTTATTTTAGGTGTAACTGCACCCTTCAAAGAATATCCTGGTTTATCTAGAATGACTGCTCCTACTGTTAATCCGAAATTTACCCACATAGAAGCATTAGCCATGAGATCCTTGCTAGTAGATTCTTTCCAGTTATTCGTATCCTTATTATCAAACATATAATTTGCCAACCGCTCACTTACATTATTCGCCGTAATGAGGGTCTTAAAATTACTACTTAATCCGATACTAAATTTATTTTTCCTCCCAACAGAGAGCATAAAACTTGGTCCTATCAAATCTGCTTGCAAAAAAATATGTTTGGGAGAGCCATTGAGATTCCTAGGTAAGAATATTTTTTTTGTGCTATCATTTAAATTCGGAGGGGAAAATGAAATCATATCCGAACTAGCACCGATAAAATTATTTGCCGTTCTCAATCCGAATCCCATTAAGTTCATATGAAAACGATATCTACTATCTACGATTTCTGCTGGATTAAAACTTAGCCCATGCACACCTGAATATGGAGTATTAAACTCCCCAAAATTCATCTGCGACGATAGTTTAGAAACTAAGGTGAGAAAAATTAAAGCAATTGCTAATCGCATATTATGTTGAATAATTCTTAATAAAGAAGCACAAATTTATGTAAAAGAAATGTTTGTATGCCTTTTTTTTAACTTGCGCTGTATTTGAATAACTCATTATCTTTACTTAAATGCAGCTATGAACGTATCTCGGCAGATAACTCCTTCTGATACACTTTGATGAGTTTTTGAATCATTTCATCTATTTCCTTATCTGAAAGGGTCTTATCTGTACTATTTAAAATAAACCTTACCGCATAGGATTTTTTGTCTTCACCTAGCGACTTGTCTTTGAAAACATCGAATAGAATAATATCTGTCAATAATTTACCTAAAGTTTTCCTTGCAATAACTTCAATCTGATCAAATCGCACTTCACTAGTAAGAATAAGCGCTAAATCCCTGCGAACTGTGGGAAACTTTGAAACTTCTTTGTATTCAATTTTTTCTTTAGCCTTCAGAGTATATAAATATTCAATATCTAAATCTGCTAAAAATATTCTTTGTTTGATATCAAACATCTTTTTATTCCATTTGAGCTCACCTAAATATCCAATGTCACGCTGCCCTATAAGTAGGTTTAATCCAAAGGAAAAATGAGGATGCTCTGCTTCCTTGAATTTTAATTCTAATTTCAATACTTTAAAAAGGTTCTCTACTGCGGCCTTTAATTGATAATAATCATTCGGACTTCCTTTTATTTGTTGCCAATTAGGACTAGTATGCATACCTGTACATGCTAAAATAAGCCTCTTTCTTTGTCTAAATTTTCCTGACTTATCCATGAAGTATTCATGTCCGAATTCATAAAGATTCAAGTCTTTTTGATCTCTATTGAGATTATATTCGATGACTTCTAGGAAACCAGGAATCATTGACGATCGCAAACAATCCAGCTCACTGGTCATAGAATTAAGTAGCCGTACCGGTGTAGAATCTTTAAAATATTTCGATTGCGAAATTGAATTGGTTAATATCTCTTGATAACCCTGACCTGTCAATAATCCTGAAATATTCTCTTCAAACTGCGCATAAATGAGACCTTCACTGAAACTCAGATTTGATTTTAAAAATTTAGGGTAAGGCAATAAGTTATACCCATAAATACGCAATACCTCTTCTATCACATCTTCTTCCCTTTTTACATCCTCTTTAAATCGGGGGATACTGAGTTGCCAACTTTGGTTATCGCTGCTTACTATCTCAATGCCCAGTGCCTTTAATATAAAATCTACCTTGCTCTTTTCTATCGAAGTATTGCTGTACAAATCGAGTTTGGCCCTAGTCAAAGAAACCTGCCAAAATGGAAAGTCCGATTTAGATTCCATAACCAGAGGCCCCACTTTTAATTTTTCACTCGCAGAAATAATTATGTTTCTCGCTTTTTCTAAAGCATATTCTGTTCCATTTGGATCAACTCCTTTTTCAAATTTGATAGCAGCTTCTGACCGCAATAGCAAACGCTGACTGGTCTGTCTGACAGCAGTTGAATGGAAAAAAGCTCCTTCTAAAAAGATAGACTTTGTACGCTCATCTATGCATGAGGACATCGAACCCATAACGCCAGCTATACCAATAGTATTTCCACTATTTTTTATGATAATATCTCCTGACTTTAGTTTCAATTCACTGCCATTCAAGGCTGTGAAATTTTGTTCATCAGATAGCTCATCTATTACTATTTCGTTCCCTTGTAACTTGTCTAAATCATAAGCATGTAAAGGCTGACCTAAATCATGTAAAATATAATTGGTCACGTCTACTAATAAATTTTTCGAAGACTCTCCGATGGCACTTAAGCGATTTTTTAACCAAGCTGGTGAAGTCAAATTCTCTATATCACGGATAACTATGCCTCCGAACTTAGGAGATTTCTCCGTAAGAATATTTATTTTTAATTTTTCATCAATTGGAGTACAATGAGTTGGCATAGTCGTCTTCCCGTCCGAATGAAAGATACATTGACCACCTCTCGCATTCATAGCAGCAGCTAAATCTCTAGCTACTCCCCTATGACACATGGCATCTGTTCTATTTGGGGTCAAGCCAATTTCAAAAATGAAATCATTCGATATGTGAAAATAATCAGCTGCTGGTGTACCTATTTGTGCGCTACTTTCAAGCACTAATATTCCATCGTGATTATGCCCTAAGCTCAATTCGTCTTCTGCACATATCATGCCTTGACTTTCTTCTCCACGTATCTTAGAATTTTTAATGGTAAATGATTCTCCGTTAGGTAAATAAACTACAGCACCTTCAGTGGCTACTACCACTTTCTGGCCTGCTGCTACATTGGGTGCTCCACACACTATTTTTTTAATACCTAGAGTTTCTCCTAAATTTACTTGCGTAAGGCTCAGCTTGTCTGCATTAGGATGTTTGCTGCATGAAATCACTTCCCCTACAAAAAAATTAGCTAGTCCCCCTCGAATAGATTCAAATTTCTCTATACCTTCTACTTCCAAACCTATAGAGGTCAATACTTCAGCAGCCTGTTGCACAGATAAACTTGAACAGTCAATATATTCATTGAGCCAATTCCATGATATTTTCATGATCCTTATATATAAATGGCAAATGTAAAAAAAAGACCTCCAAATGGAGGTCTTTCTTTATTTTGTTTAATTTTAAACTTGTTTTACTGTCTCATGATTTCAATGAAACCTGTCTTGGTCGTCTTGAACTCATCTTCTAGCTCTAGTAAGTAGTAGTAAACACCAT